>JBJOMF010000198.1:0-11223 GCA_046052505.1 Bacteroidota bacterium
TCCTTCCCTTTTTTAGCCCCGACATGAAAGGCCCGCGCCTTATCGGTACCTCCCCGTACCCAGTGCGGCACCATGCATTCCTGCAACCAGGCGCTGGTGGCACCGCTCTCCTGCATGACACGTAGGCCCCACTGTTCGGCCTTGACCATCTGTGGAGAACCTGCCAGTCGGCCACCGATCTGCTTGGTAAGGTAGCGCAGGTGTTCGTAAGCCTTTCCGTGAAGGAGGATCTCATCGGCGATCCGACGGATCATGAGGCTGTCTTCGGTCTGGGCCCGCACGGAAAAGAACGGCAAGACCATAACCAGTAGGAGGATCCCTTTTTTCATGCGATCGAATTTGACTAAAGATAAACGAAACCCGAAAAACGGGGTGCTGAAAGACCGGACACCGACGGTAAAAGCCGTACCTTCACCAACCCATGCTGGCACCCATGCGTATCGGAATCGTTTGTTATCCCACTTTCGGAGGATCGGGCGTACTAGCCACCGAACTGGGAAAGGCTCTGGCCCGCAAGGGGCATCTGGTCCATTTCATCACATACCAGCAACCGGTACGGCTGAACGAGTTCATCCCGAACATCTTTTACCACGAGGTTCAGGTACCGACTTATCCCCTTTTTGATTTCCCCCCCTATGAAACGGCCCTTGCCAGTACCATGGTGGACGTGATCAAGAACAACGATCTCGATCTGCTTCATGTACATTATGCCATCCCGCATGCCTCGGCTGCATACATGGCGAAGCAGATCCTGCGGAAAGAAGGAAAGAACATCCCGGTCATAACGACCCTGCACGGTACCGATATCACGCTGGTGGGGCGCGACAAGACCTATGCACCCGTGGTCACATTCTCCATCAATGAGAGCGATGCGATCACGGCCGTTTCAGAGAATCTTCGTGAGGAGACCTTCCGCCACTTCGCCATAGAAAAGAATATCGAAGTGATCGTGAATTTCGTGGATGTCGACCGGTTCAGCCGTAAACCCATCGATGCGTTCCGGAAAGTGATCGCCCCGCATGGGGAACACATCCTGTTACATGCCTCGAATTTCCGCAAGATCAAACGCGTTCAGGATGTCGTACAGATATTCGCACAGGTCCGAAAAGAGTTACCCGCTAAACTGCTGTTCGTTGGCGATGGACCGGAGCGTTCCACCGCGGAGGACCTGGCACGTGAACTCGGCGTTTGCGATGAGGTACGTTTCCTAGGAAAACAGGAGCAGATGGAGGATATCCTTGCCATAGCCGATCTCTTCCTGCTCACCTCCGAATATGAGAGCTTCGGCCTGGCGGCACTAGAGGCCATGGCTGCCGGAGTACCGGTAATCTCCACCGATGCGGGTGGTTTGGGCGAGATCAACCGACAGGGCGTCACCGGATACCTGAGTCCGGTCGGAGCGGTCGAGGAGATGAGCCGGCATGCCTTATCCATCCTGAAAAACGACAAGGTCCTGCAACAATTCAAGAAAGCAGCGGTGGCGCATGCAAGGAACTATGACATCCATACCATCGTTCCGCGCTATGAAAGCTTGTACGAGCGGTTCTTACCGGCGTAGCCAGGGAAGAGGATCGACATTCTTTGTCTCGATCATCAGTATGAAATCGATCTGGCCGCCTGCCCCATCATCATCCTTACCGGCTTTTCCGATTTGCTGGCCTGTTTTGACCTGTGTCCCTCTGGCGACGCTGACGGAGGTGAGGTTGCTGTAGGTGGTAAAGTATTTTCCGTGACGGATCGTAATGGCGGAGCCGTCACCAAGGCTATAGACCGCACTAACCTCGCCATCAAAAACGGCTTTTACGGCAGCACCGGGGGCGGGAGTGGCGATGGTGATGCCCGGATTGTCGAAGGTTAGCAGTGTGTTTTCGATCTTATTCGGACCGAAGCGGAGCGACAGCACGCCGTTGTCCACCGGCCAGGGCAACCGGGCCCTGTTGGCAGCGAAATTGCTGTTCAGCTCCATGTCCTTTGCGTTTAGATCGAGATAGCTGTCGGGCTTTTTAGTGGGCTCATTGCGGCGGGACGTGGTGCCGGTCGTCGGGGTGGGTGCGCCCCCGGTTTCGATTCGGGTCGTTCCGGTCGTCTTACCCCCTTCATCCGTCTTGCGACGGGCATCGGCATCGGTCTTGGCACGGGAGGCCGCCTCCGCTTTCGCCTTTTCCATTTCCCGGCGTACAATGGCCAGGATGGCGTTATTGAGGTCACGGTCACGCTTCTTTTTCGCTGCAAGTTGCTTAGCGAGGTCCTTCTCGCGTGATTTCAGCTGGGCTACAACGGCGGCTTTCTCTTTTTTCTGTACTTCCAGCTCCCTTACCTGCCGGGTCTGGTTGACCAGTGCCTCATTCTTCATCTGCTTGCGGCCCAGTTGTTGGGCCTTGCGCTTTTCGATCAGGTCCTGGGTTTCAAGGATCACATTCACCTGCTTTTCACGGTAGGCCCGGTAGCTCTTGAGGTAGTTGATGCGGCGGATGGCATCGTTGAAACTGTTTGAGGAGAAAATAAAGTTGAGGTAATCGTAATTGCTCTTGTTCTTATAGGCATAGACCACCGTACGGGCGTACTGCGACTTCAGTGTGTCCATCTGACGCTGCAGCCGGTAGATCTCCAGGTTGCTCAGGTAGATGTCATCGTCAATGACCCGGATCTCACGGTTGATGTTGCTGAGGTATTGCTCCTGCAGGGCAATCTTCCGGTTCAGCATGTTCAGCTGACCCAGTGATTGCCTGGTCTGCCCCTTGACCTGATTGTATTGATTCTGGATCTCTTTGAGCTCCTGCTGGATCGCCTCCCGCTCTTTCTCAAGTTGGGCACGTTCCTGAGCAGGCTGTGCCCGAACGAAAGCGGGTGTGGCGAAGAGCAACAGAAACAGGAGGATCCGGAGCAGGTGCATAAGCTACAGTTTATCGGACCGGCCGATAACGAATGGATGCAATTTAAATTTTATTGCACTAGTTACGGGTGTAATTTTTATCCGCCCGGAAGGGGAAACTTAACATTTCATTAAAGTCGTACTGACGGAAATGGAGGCGGATGTCGAGCTGTTTCTTCTCGGAGACGGTAATGGTACGGGTAAGAGGGAATTGAACCCCTTTCTTATTGTCGTATTCGCTATAGGACAGATAGCAGGTGCGGTTCCGCAATTCGTCGATGTCATCCAGCTTGCTGCTGGTCATAAGATGATCGGCCACAGAAACGGTGAAGAGATTCTTGAAGAAGGAACCGAGACTGAGCATCGAGAGCCGGTCCTCTTTCCGGTCGTAGGAAACGATGTTCGTGTCCAGATAAACGGGATTACCAACGAGGAGGTCCTGGAGGCTGTTCAGGTCCAGCGGCAGGGCGGTCACTTCCTGCAGGTAGCCGACACTGCGGAGCGTATATACCTTGTTCTGCTTATCGAGGATACGTACGGAATCCCGGGTGATGTATGCCCGCAACCCTTCGATACCCAGCATGCCCGTGACGGATACCCAGATCACACTGTCGCGGTACATCCGTACGTTGGCGTTCACATCATATTTTTTGCCCTCGGCATCCGTATAACCCACGTCGATCTTGGCGGAAAAGGTCGTGTATGCGATCCGGTTACCCTGGATACGGACAACCTGTTCCCGGATAAAAGCCATTGTATCGGCATGCGTGGGCACCGGTGCTTCGGGGGTCAGTGCAACGGTATCCTTCCTGATGATAGCCGTTTGGATATTGCGCGTGGAACGACAGGCCCCGAGGAAGAGCGACAGTAACGTCAGGTATATAATAAAACCGCGCATGCAAGGATCATTGTTTTCCGGTATGCCCGAATCCGCCTTCGTTCCTGACCGTACTTCCGATCTCCTGAACGGGTAGCCAGCGGACCCTCTCCACTTTCTGTATAACGAGTTGTGCGATACGGTCACCCGGTTCTATGACCTGCGCAGCATCGGAAAGGTTGATCAAGATAACCTTAATTTCACCTCGATAGTCCGAATCGATCGTTCCCGGTGTGTTCAGGCAGGTGACCCCCTGCCGTGCCGCCAAGCCGCTGCGGGGCCGCACCTGGGCCTCATACCCCTCGGGAATTTCCAGAAACAGCCCTGTAGGTACCAGTGTACGTTCACCGGATTTCAGCGATAAGGGCGCATCCAGCACGGCCCGCAGATCCATGCCCGAAGCGCCCGACGTGGCATAGGCAGGCAGTTCATGTCCTGAACGGTTGACGATTCGGATCGGTATCTCCGGCATGTGTCAAAGATACAGGGAGTCGCGTTACCCCCTCGTCGATCAGCTTTCCTTGCCGGACCGGCAGTACATTCAAGAGAGAAGTAGTATGGGAAAGCGACAAACCGGAGCGGAGAACCAGGGGCCTGTATCAGGAATGCTGGCGAAGCAATACGGTCGCATAGGCCATCAACCCTTCTTCCCGGCCTACGAAGCCCATTTTCTCCGTGGTCGTGGCCTTGATGGACACATCATCCGGGATCACCCCGCAAAGTCCGGCGATCACCCGGCGCATCTCCCCGACATACGGGCTGATCTTAGGCGCCTGAAGGCAGAGGGTACAATCCGCATTGACGAGGGCATATCCCTTTCCTTGCACAAGGGAAACGACCCGACGCAGCAGCTCCTTGCTGTCGATCCCCTTGTAGGCAGGGTCGGTATCAGGAAAATGCATCCCGATATCGCCCAGTGAAAGGGCCCCCAGCAGGGCATCGCAGAGGGCATGTAGCAGCACATCGGCATCGCTGTGACCCAGAGCGCCCTTATCGTGCGGGATACGGACCCCGCCGATCCAGAGCTCCCGCTCCTCGGTCATTCTGTGAAAATCAACCCCCGAGCCGATACGATACATAGTGAAAGGATTTATGCAAATATCCGAAAGGCCGACCCTTCCCGTAAAAAGAATGTCCCGCACCGAAACCGGTACGGGACATCTTGCTTATAGACTTAACTGCGATTACTTAGACTTGCCGCCGAAATCGAACAGCACCGAGAAACGGAGGGTGTTCGACAGGGGGTTGCGGTTCACGCCGCTGCCAGAGGGAACGAGGTAGGCGAAGTTGAAACCGAAGAGGTTGTACTTCAGACCCAGACCGGCGGTGAAATACCGGCGGTTACCCTTGTCCTTATTCTCATAATGATAGCCGGCGCGCAGAGCGAACTGGTTGTTGTACCAGTACTCAGCACCCATCGAGATAGCGAATTCCTTCATTTCCTCACCGAAACCTTCTGTAGCATCGCCGAAGGAGCTGAACCAGCTTCCGATCACGCTCTTGTTGCGGTAGTCAACCAGACCGGCAGAGTCAGTCGGAGGAGTGGGAACCAGTAGCTTATTCAGTTCCAGACCGAAAGAGATGCTGTGGTTGGTATTGAATTTATTGGTGTAGTTCACACCGAGGCCGAGGTTAGCGGGGATGAAATCCTTCGCGTCAGCGTTGTCGGTGTAGGAGATCTTGGAACCGAGGTTCGACAGAACGGCACCCCAGGCCCAGCCATCGCCGGAGGCCTTCACCGCGTTACCATAGTAAGCGAGGTCAGCAGCTACCGAGCTACCGGTCTTGTAAGTGGTACCGCCGGCGTTGAAACCGCTGGCCAGGTTCGAATTGATATATTTTAGGTTGATACCTACACCATGCTTGGTGTTGAGGCGGCGGGAATAACCAACTTCGACACCGAACTCGCGGGGACGGAAAGAAGTCAGATCATTACCGAGGGCATCCGTGAACTGGATGTCGCCGAGGCTGAAATAACGTATGTTGGCGTGCAGTGCCTGATTGTCGTCGAACTTATAGAATCCGGCCATGGTAGCCAGGAACACGTCGTTGACCACATCCTTCAGCCAGGGAGTATAGGTAGCGCCTACACCGCCTTTTTGCTGATTGAAGGCCAGTTTACCTACGTTCCACATACCGGAGTAGGCGTCGGCCGATGTGGCGATGCCCAGCTCACCCATACCGCCCGAACGGGCATCCGGGGAGATCCGGAGGAAAGGTACAGCACTGGTTACGACATTCAGGGTTTGGGCCTTGGTCACCGAAGTGAACACGCCAAAAAGCAGGATTACAGCAGTCAGTTTAAAAGCAGTTGGTCTCATTAGAAAGATTTTAATAATGGTGTAAATATAGAGCTTTTGGTTAAAGACAAATCTAAAGTAGAAAATTTTATCTGAAACAAAAAAATGTCTTTTTTTCTGATTTTCCGTGATTTGGAGGCCTTAAACCATAGCTGATTGAGGCGCAAATATCTGTAAAGAAAACGTTAAAGGGGCATAAATATTGTTTCCTTCAGATTTTTTTTTGAGGGGCTGAAAAGTGCTAAAAACCGGGGTTTTTTTACCAAAAAGGGGTTGCAGGGAGTCAGAGTAGTACCAGTTTTTCGAGCACTTGTTGTTTTTTACCGTCCGGGGCGGTCACCCGGAGACGGTACAAATAAACGCCCCGGCCGGGGCGGTCGCCGTACTGGTCGCGGCCGTCCCATTCCAGGTCATCCGACCGGTTGCCCTCGGTCTGAACGGTTTGCCGGATGGTACGGATCACCCGGCCGGTCAGGGTTAGGACCTCCAGTTGCACCTGCAAAGGTTGACCGGGCCGGTTGTGCTCGAACCAGAAACGGGTCCGGTCATGAAAGGGATTGGGATAGTTCAACACGTGGGAAAGCTCCAGTGCCCCGTCGGAAGCAACGGTGAAGTCCAGCTGCACGTCGCCGGAATTGTTCAGCACATCCCAGGCCTTGATGTGCAGTTGATGCGGACCGGGCTCCAGCCTCGGAAGGCGGAAGCGCACCGTTCCCCGTTGGTAGCTGTCCCGTTCCGCCTGGAAATAGTCATTCAAAATAAAAAACTGCCGGTTGTCGCGGTCCAGCGTTGCCACAATATCGTGCCCGATACCCGTTCCGGTGGTGTTGATGCCGGATGAGTCGGACAGCTTGACCAGCAGCCAGGGGGTTTCATTGGTGATCCCGCCGGTAACGAAGCGGTCATCATTCAGGTAGGCTTGCAGCCGGGGTCCTTCCCGGTCGGCCGCGCCTTCGCTGCCCGCACCCCCTATCAACAGACCGGTGAACGACCCTGCTGCATCGATCGACCCGTTGTCCGCATAAAAGGACAGTTTGCCATTGCCAACGCGGTAATTGATGTCCCGGGGTACGCGGAACCGGAAGCGGAAACGTCCATTCAATACGGTTGAAGGTCCGCGGAACAGCAGGTTATCCTGCGTTTCGTAGGACACGGGGGGGCTTCCGGGATCGTTGCCGAGTGTACGGAGGGTCCGCGGCTTATCATAGACCGACGGGTAGACCGTGCCGTTGAAATCGGGGAGCAGGTTTCCCTGAATATCGGTCACCTCACCCTCGATTTCGGCCATCTCCGTTGCTCGCAGGGTGTCTACGGCGCCTGCCGGCAGGCCGTTGATCCGGGTGGCCCGCACGTTCCATTTGGGAAAGGCCAGCGTAAGGGCCGGGTCGCCCAACAGGGTGAACTTGCGGTTATTGACGATATCTCCGAGGGACTGGTACGTGACATTCTTGCTGTGCTGCAAGGCACCACCCAGGGAGGGGTACCTGCCATCGGGCCCCCGTTCCAACGCGGTACGCAGGTAATTGTCATTCATCACCCGGTTGCTGAAGGCGAATACCGGACGGGTGGTGGTCATAAGGGCGATGGCCCCGCTTGCGGAACGCAGCAGGATGTCCTCTCCGATGGAGGCCGTCAGCGGGTCATCGTAGGGCGCAAAATCACAGGTGGCCGTGATAAACAATGGCAAGCGTGTGCCATTGTTCCAATCCGCCGCCATCCCCGCATCCAGCACCGTCTCCTCCGCGAGGCGGCGGGGGCCGCCATGACCGCTATAGTTCCAGATCAGTGTACCATTCGACAAAGCATTATTGCTGGCCTGTACCGCCTGGGGATAGCTGCCGCCGCCCGGTCCGCTTTCCTGGCGGTATGCATCAAGATAGATTTTTTGTATGGTGTTGTTGGGGATGCGTGTTGCGGCGGTGGCCGTAAGCAATTCGGCGTCCTGCAGGTGCAGGTTTCCGTCCTCGTCATCGGCAACGAAACAGAGCTGGTTCCGCCAGGGTCCCAAGGATGCGGGATCGTAGTAGCGTTCAATCTTTGTCACGGCCTGGGCCGCTTCTGCGGCCGTGCGGGCGGGGATGCGGCCGATCCCGATATCCAGCAGGTTGGTGACCGAACCGGAATTGATGTCCTCCTGATCATCGAGGAAACCGAAGAAGTCGTCTGACACATAGGTGGACAGAGGGTCCAGAGATGCAGTGCTTTGGTAACAGGGCACGAGGCTGGTGTTATCGCGGAGACGGTCCTTATAATCGAAGGAAGCATCTCCGAACAGCAGCAAGTGTTCGGGGCCATTGCCCGAAGCGCTGAAACGGTCGTAATACATTTTGACGAAATCCCGCATGGCCACGGGGTCGGGTGAACCGGAGGAAAACTCATTGAATACCTGTTGCGTTGTGACGACCGTGACCGACAGCCCATCGCGCTGCCGGTGCAGCCGGGCCAGCCGGTCGGCTTCGCTGCGCAACGAGGGATGCGTGATGATGAGCAGGTCGGCCGGAGTGGCGGCATGCAGGTCCTGATTGGGCAGACTACCCAACGGCTCAGCGGGCAACGCGGATGAGGGTTGAAAGGCGATGTATTCCCGCAGGCGATCGGCCTCATTGATGAATCGGAAGCGACCCGCATTGAGGTCGCCCTGCAGGCTTCGGGGCCGGAGAGGATCTGTGATCTCCCAGACCCGGATGCCACTTGCTGCCCCTTCAAGTTCAAAGGCTACGCGGCCCTGGCCCACCGATGCCCAGTCGCGGAACGCCCGTTGCCCCCCGGCCGGAATGGTGAGGCTGCAACGGGTGAACGCCTCGAACCAGTTCAGCCAGCCCTGTGCATTCACACCGCCGGGAGCAAATGTGAGGTCCAGCGTGAGTGAACCCGAAGGCGGTACTGCGGAAAAAAGTTGTTGCCCTTGCTGCGCAAAAAGATCATAGGTACCACTGCCCACGCCGTTCAGCGGAAGGGTCCCGCCGGGCTGTGCACCGATGCGGACATCCCATCGGCATGGCGCCCCCACGGATCGGGCCGCTGCATCGAGGCGAATATCCACTGCGGCTCCCGGTATTCGATCTGCGAAGGGGATGGCCATGGAACGGCTGAGGCTGCGGCCGGGCAGGGCCGAAAACTCCTCCCCGAACCATTCCTTACCGCTGGATAAAAAATTCACCGTGTCATTCTCATGGAAATATCGAGCCGAATACGTGGTTACGGTCAGGGATGGGCCCGATTGCAAGGGAACAGCTGGTACGCGCTGGCCGTTACCGCCCACTGTAAGAAAGAAGAACGACCGGTCGCTGTACAGGTTTTTCCGGTGCAGGAAGCGCCGGTTCACTGGATCGGGCACCCATTCATCCGGGCCTGGCGCATAGAAAAAAGCCTGATCAGACCCGTTGAAAATACCGTCTCCGCCGTCAAGGATCTCAAGGGGTATCTCCTGCAGGTCATCGGGCCGGTTCACCGCGTTCGACTCCGGCAGCATGGCACCCCCATTGCCGTAGAGGCGAAGGGTGGCGGATGGCAGCCCCCCCGAAACTCCCAGGCTATTGAGCAAGGCCACGTCGATCCGGTAGATGCCCGGAGCCCGGGTCGCCAGCTGGTACCATCGGCCGGTGGCCAGCACCGATGAGGGGGCATAGGTACGTTGGGCCCGCATCGGTCCCTGGCCCAGGATCCAAAACCCCAACACCAGCATCAAGCGATTCATTTTCATACGATTCCAAGATCCACAACCGTGAATTTACCCTACGAAAAAAAGTATTTCTGCGCAATCCCGCAGCCTGAAAGTGACTATATTCGCGATTCGGGCCGGCAAATCTTACCGGAGGGGCAATATTTTGGCCCGGCCGCCGTTAAAAATATTCCAATTCACAGGTTTATGCAAAAATCAATGACAGTGAAAAACACCGTGATCCTCTTGTCCTGCGTCCTGCTGCTGGCTTCCTGCAAAAATGGAGGTCTCTTCAAAAAGAAGTACGACAAGTCAAGTGTGACCGGATGGAATTACAACGACAAGAATCAGGGAGCTTTCAAGGTCGTCAAATCCAAGGAGCAGGGTTTGGGGCCCGGTCTGATATTCGTTCAGGGCGGAACCTTCACCATGGGCCAGACCGAAGAGGATGTGATGGGCGATTGGAACAACATTCCCCGTCGCGTTTCCGTGCCTTCCTTCTACATCGACCGCACCGAGGTGGCGAACGTTCATTACCGGGAGTACCTCCACTGGCTGGCACGGGTCTTCGATCCCTCCGATCCCGCGAATATGAGCATCATCGAAGGGGCGTTGCCCGATACCCTGTGCTGGAGAAGTGAGCTCAGCTATAATGAACCGCTGGTGGAATTCTATTTCCGCCATCCGGGCTTCAACGATTATCCGGTGGTAGGAGTTACTTGGCGCCAGGCCAAAGACTTCTGTCTGTGGCGCAGCGATCGTGTGAATGAAAAATTACTGATGGACAAAGGGTACGTCAATAAATCGACCCTGAAGCCCGGAGCGCAACAGGGGGATAACAACTTTACTACGAAATCGTACCTGCTGGGCCTCTACAACGCACCTCCGGGCAAGACCA
This sequence comes from Bacteroidota bacterium, assembly GCA_046052505.1. Classification (GTDB taxonomy): domain Bacteria; phylum Bacteroidota; class Bacteroidia; order Chitinophagales; family Chitinophagaceae; genus JJ008. The sequence continues at coordinate 10,609 of JBJOMF010000198.1, forward strand.
AGACCCCCAAGGGGCAACCCAAGGCGAATGTGGCCACCATGGAGTCGGGTGTCGTACTCCCCGATTATCGCCTGCCCTTTGAGGCCGAGTGGGAATACGCCGCCTACGGCCTGATCAACCAGAACCCTCGACCCAGCGTGAAGGAAGGCAAGCGCGGGGAGGAGCTGGCCTCCAATAAGCAGATGTACCCCTGGGCACCAAACATGACAGGTCTCCGCGACAGCCGCCATGGCAGCTGGCAGGGAACCTTCCTGGCCAACTTCAAGCGGGGCTCCGGAGACAACGCGGGTACGGCCGGTGGTCTGAACGACCGCGCTTTCTATACCGCACCGGTGCAAAGTTTCTACCCCAACGGCTTCGGCATTTACAATATGGCCGGCAACGTCAATGAGTGGGTGGAAGACACCTATCGTCCGCTGTCCACGCTGGACTTCGACGATCAGCCCGCCCCTTTCCGCGGAAACCGTTACAAAAAACTCTATGTGGCCGACTCCAGTTCCATGGATCCGTCCACCCGCTACGAAAAAGACAGCACCGGCCGCGTGAAGATGGTGGATGTGACCGACGCGGAAAGCAAGGACCGCCGCAATTACCAGCGCGGCAATGTCATTAACT
>JBJOMF010000199.1:0-4456 GCA_046052505.1 Bacteroidota bacterium
GTTTCGATACCGAAGCGGAGGTTGGTGCTGGCCTGGCTGGCTGTGCGGGCGAAATTTCGGTTCTGCAGACCCAGGTTCACACCGATGCCGAACAGGTTGCCGGCGACCAGGTTGTTGTTGCGGCTTCCTTCCAGGTTGGCCACGAAGGAATACTTCTTGGCCGGACTGAGTCGGATGATGAAATCGGCAGTATCCTTGTCTTTGCGGGGCAGTTGCTCGATGTTCGCCATCCGCCAAGCGCTGAGTCCATTGAAGCGGTTGAGGGTCCGGAAATAATTGCGCTGGTCGTACAGATCGCCGGGCTGCAGGTAGATGTTGTCGGGGAGAATCCTCGGGCGGAACATGTTCCGGTAGGAGATCACCCGCAGGTCACCGATGCGGGTCTCCCGTCGGGTGCGCCCGTTCGTATCGAGCGTGATATCCGGGTAGATGGTGACCCGGCCGACATAATATTTCCGCACCTTGCTGCTGTCAGTTCCCGGGCGCAGCCGGATCTCAAGATTTGCCTGTGGGTTGGTCTGCCGTTCCCGGAGGAGTTGCAGGAGTTCCAGTTGTTCGAACGGGTCGAGCCGGGGTTTCAGGAGTTCAATGTTCAGCGTATCCCACAGTCCGATCAGGTCTTCTCGTCCGAATCGCATGTATCCATTGTTCCGGAAAAGGGTCACCAGCCGGTCCAGCTCCTCCGAGATGGCAGCTTTGGCGAACGGGGCCCCCTTCTGCAATGCGCTTTCCTGTTGTGTCGATACGGCCAGGTGTTGCAGTTCGGGTTGACGGATGTTGTAAGCGAAGGAATCGATCCGCACCCGTTTCCCCGGATTGACCCGGAAGTCGACCGTGGTGCGGTACTGGTCGCCGGACACGGTGTCCGTGCGCACCAGGTACCCGATCGAATCGCGGAAATAGCCCAGGGCCGACAGGAGGGCACGCATGAACCGGACCGATCGGCCGGCATTCATGCTGTCGTATACCGGAGGTTTTTTCAGTACGCTCCAGAACACTTTCGACAGGGAACGAACGCGCATGCTGTCGTCGAGTTGTCCCTTTAATCGGGATTCGAGCTGGCTGCGTTCGGTGATGGAAAAGTCACCGGTAACCGTGATATTTGTTCTGTAAACGAAGGGTCTCCCTGCCGGGTATTGTTTCACCACGGTACAAGATCCAAGGAACAACAGGAACAAAATGGCGATCGGCCCGGAATGCTGCTTTCTGCAACGCGCGTGGGGGCCCTTCGGCATACAGGGGTAATCAGGAGGATATGCTTTCAAAATCGACACTCAAATATATCCAATCTTTAGGCCAGAAAAAATTCAGGCAAGCCGAGCAGCGGTTCCTGGCCGAAGGGCCGAAGGTTGTGCTGGAATTCCTGCGAACGGCACCGGAACAGGTACGGGCCGTTTATGCGCTGCCGGAATGGCTGGACGCTCATCGGGACCAGCTGCGCGGTCTGGAGTCCGGGCCGGTCACGCCACAGGAGCTGGAGCGCCTTACTCAATTGACGGTACCCAACCAGGTGTTGGCGGTCGTTGCCATGTTCGGTGACACTGCGTTCCCCGATCCAAAGGCGGGTCTGACCCTGGCATTGGATGCCATTCAGGACCCCGGTAACATGGGCACCATTATCCGGACTGCCGACTGGTTCGGGATCACGCAGATCGTTTGTAGCCCCGAGTGTGCCGACCGGTATAATCCCAAAGTCGTACAGGCTACCATGGGCAGCCTCACCCGGGTCTCGCTTCATTACTGTGATTTGGAAACCTGGTTGTCGGCCCTTTCCGACGTTCGTATCTATGCCGCCGTGCTTGATGGACGGGATGTAAGCCGGATGGAGAAAGTGCGCGACGGGGTGTTGCTCGTGGGAAATGAATCGAGAGGACTTAGGGCCGAACTCATTCAGCGGGCAGGGGTCAGGATCACCATACCGCGCAGGGGAGAGGCGGAGTCGCTCAATGCGGCCGTAGCCACGGGAATCATCCTGTCCCATCTCTGCTGAACGGCCCCGCGCTCATCGAAATTGCACAGCTCGGACGGGTTGGATCTTTCGCACCAACAAGGAGGGGATCAGCAGGATCAGGAAACATATGCCCAGCGTACCTCCGCAGATCGCCAGTACCTGCCATGGTACGATCCGGACCGCGGCCTCGCTGACATAATATGCTTCTTCCCGAAGCCGGATGAATCCGGTGGCCTGTTGTGTCCATAGGAATGCCAGCGCCAGAAGCGTCCCGATGAGGATACCTGTCAATGCGATCAGGGCCGCATGCCGGAGAAAAACCGATTGGACGGTCCAGTTCGTAGCGCCCAGCGATTTCAGCACGCCGATCATACGCACGCGTTCCAGCACCAGGATCAGGAAGCAGGTGATCAGATTGATGAAGGCTACCACCGCGATGATCACCATCAGCACCAGTGTATTCTTGTCCTGCAGGTTCAGCCAGTCGAATATGTTGGGAGAGATGGTGCGGGCACTGACGGTATTCCAGGTCACCGGAAAGGAGTCCGTATCATAAAGTTCCTGTGCGACCCTGTCGATCGACCGGTAGTCGCGGAGGAAGATCTCGTAACCGCTTACCTCATCCGGCGCCCATTCATTCAGTCGCTGAATCAGTTTCATGTCGCCGATGGCGAAGGAGCGGTCGTATTCCTCGATGCCGGTCTTGTAAATACCCACGATCGTCAGCCGGTCGGGGCGAAGGCTTCCGTCGGGTCGGATGAAATAGATCAGAACCCGGTCGTTGAGGTCCAGTTTCAGCCGATCGGCCGTGCTGGCCGACAGAAGGATCTCGCGGCTGTATGAACTGTCATTCAGGCGAACTGCGCGTCCGCGCAGCAGGAATGGGGCCAGGTGGCCTGTATCATAATCGGTGCCAAAGCCCTTCACCAGCAGGCCTTCGATCTCGTCCGTCGTTTTAAGGATCGCGTAGCGGGTCGTAAAGGCGTGTACGCGTTGTACCTGCGGGTGCTTGCGGATGTCTGCGATCGCATCCTCCTGGCGTTGTATCGGGGTCTCCTCTGAAATGACGGATTTGTCCGGCTCTTTCTCCAGCACTCGGATATGACCGATGAAGCTGAATACCTTGTTGCTCACTGTTTCCTTGAAGCCGTTGGCCAGCGAAAGGCTGATGATCATCACCATCACGCTGATGGCGGTGGCAGCCACCGAAATCCGGATGATGAATCGGGAAAAGGAACGCTGGCGGTTGAATGCGATGCGTTTTGCTATGAATCCTGCAACCTTCACGGGTTTTAAGGGGTCTTTGTTCAAAAATAAGCCGGCGGGTGTATTTCTGTGCTTTTTTGGGTTATTTTGAACTTCAACCGTTCCGGCACCTTTCATGAAACCCATCCTGATCCTACTGGGAATGCTGTTCACCGGTATCTGCTTCGCCCAGCGGCCGGACTCGGTCTATCGTTCCCAGATCCGTACCGTAAAGCTTTTCAAGTCCGGCGATCCGTATTCCTATCCCGTGATCAATCTGCAGGGCAGCGAGCAGCTCGAACTTCATTTCGACGACATGGATGCCGACGTCAAGTTCTATTATTACTCCTATGTGCTCTGCAATGCCGACTGGACACCGGCGAACGTTCCCGCTTTCGATTACATCCGTGGTTTTCAAAGCAACCGGATCACCTTCTATCGGTCCTCTTCCATCACCCGGATCCGGTACACCCATTATCAGGCCACCTTGCCGGAGCGAAGCAGCACCCTGGCCCGCGGGGGTAATTACCTCCTCAAGGTGTTCCTCAACGATGATACGAGCAAGCTGGTTTTCACCCGTCGCTTTCTGGTGGTCAACACCAAGGCCACCGTCACCGGCCTGATCACCCAGCCGTATAACAACCGCCTGTTCCAGACCCACCAGCGGGTGCAGGCCAATGTAAGCGCCGTTCCGGGTCAGCTGAACGCATTCTCACCGCAGGACCTCAAAGTGGTCATGGTACAGAACTACGTATGGTCGGGTGCGGCCCAGCTGGACCGCCCCACGATCTTCCGGGGTAATTATTACGAGTATTCCGATGAGGAGCTGACCACTTTTCCTGCCGGCAAGGAGTGGCGCTGGGTCGATTTGAGGAGCCTCCGTCTCCGGAGTGACCGGGTCCGCCGGATCGTGGACCATGATAGTACCAAGCGGGTGGATGTTTATGTCGCTCCCGACGGTGAGCGCCGGCAGCAGGCCTATGTGTATTACCGCGATCTCAACGGCATTTATGTCGTGGAGAACCGCGATAATCCCAACCCGCTCTGGCAAAGCGACTATGCCTGGGTACATTTCACCTTCATACCGGCGGGTAACCAGCCCTATGAGGGCAAGGAGCTCTATCTGTTCGGTGAGCTGACCCAATATCGTGCCGATGCTTCCTCCCGCATGACCTTCCATCCTGAAAGCGGTGCTTACGAGGGAATGCTCTATCTCAAACAGGGCTATTACAATTATTCCTATATCACCCTGCCCGTCAG
>JBJOMF010000200.1:0-6422 GCA_046052505.1 Bacteroidota bacterium
AAAAATATCAATCTCATCAAGCCGTCCCCACTCAATGTAGCCGGTTACCCAGACAGCAGAATGATCTACCCTGTAACCACCAACGGGGCTAACAACATCAACCGTCTTTCCAACCCCAGCCCCGGCATCCTGGTGCCGAGCGCTTCCGGAACCCAGTCTATGGCCGTGATCATGTCTGGCAACGAGAGAAAGGGTACTTACGGGGCCTTCACCGTTCGCTTTGAAAAGCCGTATACGAAAGGACTTGCCTGGACCGTTTCCTACACTAAGTCATTCGCCAATGCCCTCTTCGACGGCGTCGGCGACCAGCCCTTCAATTTGTGGAGCCTGGTGCAGACCGTGAACGGAGCCAATACCCCCCAGCTGTCGCATGCCGCTTATGTGGTGCCCGACCGCGTGGTGGCCACCGTTTCGTACCGGAAGGAATACCTGAAGCACCTGGCCACGAACGTCTCGCTGATCTATCAGGGCTCCATGGACTACCGCTTCTCCTATGTATACGGTTCCGATTTCAACCGCGATGGGGTGAACGGAAACGATCTGATCTACATTCCGACTGCCGCCCAGGTTCAGCAGATGCTGTTCTCCACGCTCACCGTGAACGGTGTGAATTACGATCAGCAGTCCCAGCGTGACCTGTTCGAAGCATACATTCTGCAGGACAAATACCTCCGTAGCCGCCGCGGCCAGTACGCCGAGCGTAACGGGGCCATGGCACCCTGGCGCAACCAGCTCGATGTGCGGATCCTTCAGGATCTGTTCGTGAAGGCCGGCAAGAGCCGCAACACCCTGCAGTTCTCGGTGGATATCATCAACGCCGGCAACCTGATCAATCCCAGCTGGGGTAAGGTGAAGGCTACCAATGCTTCCAGCATTCTGGTGCCGACCAACCAGAACTCTCTGGTGCCCGGTGGCGGTGTGGTTCCCACCTTCCGCCTGCAGGTGGACCGCGGTGCGCCTGTTACCCGCACTTTCCGCGATGTACTGAGCACCTCATCGACCTACTCGATCCAGCTTGGTCTTCGTTATCTCTTCAATTGATCGGAACGTATTGAACGATAAAAACCCCGCTTCGGCGGGGTTTTTCATTTCGTGATGTGTTGTCATTCCGGTTGCCAGCCCCATTTGAGGAAGGCCGGCATGGCGCGCCCCCAGGTATAGATGTCATGCCTTCCGTCCTTGAGCTCCGTGAAAACGATGTCCCGATCACGGTCGTATCCTTTCCGGACCAGCTCGTTCACCAGATCGATCGTGTCATCCACTGAATCGATGATCCCATTGTGGTTGCGGTCTTTCGTTTCATCCAATGAGCCGCATTGCAGGTAAAATCGCAGGCCCGGCACGGGAGAGCCGTTCCGGATCTGCTGGTGCATGATCCGGTGCCTGTCGTCGTCGTATTTGGGGTCGTTCTGGTCCCGGCTGCGCCACCATAGGGAACCGGAGAATACACCCACCCGGGAGAAGACCCCGGCCTGGTTCCAGGCGATGTCCAGTGCGCTCAATCCGCCGAGCGAGAATCCGGCGATGGCCCGGTCGGGAATGGGGGTATCCGGGAATTCGTGCAGGATGCGGGGGAGAAGCTCCTGGGTGATGAATGCAGTATACTGGGGCGCCCGGGCGCCTCGTTCTTTGTAATCGGGCCGGTGCTGGGTGCCGTATTCCATGCGGCGGTCCAGTCCCGCATGGATACCCACGCAGATCAGCGGGCGGAGATGACCCTCCTTGTACAGACGCCCCAGCAGGTGGCCAAAGTGCATTTTGTCGAGGTCCTGACCGTCATTGATGAGCAGCAGACCGGCCGGGATACCGGGCTCCAGGCCCGGCGGAAGATAATAATCCACGTACACGTCGCGGTCGAGGCAGGAGGAGCGGAACCTCGTATTCTCCACAGGAACGGAATGACCTTCCGGCTTGATCGACATGGTGTCAAATGTAAGGATTTCGCCCGACCGCCCCCCTGACTCCGGTGCCTTCATTTGTTAATGTGGTACCGAGCGGATAATTTTGACGGTCGTCCCGGGCATTTCGTCACGCCCACTCATCAACGGCATCAATCGTTCGTCAGCATGAAAAAGATCGGAATCCTACATGGTAAGGAACGCAGTTTCCCGGAAGCCCTTGTGGCTCGTATCAATGGCAAGAACGTGACGGGGGTGCTGGCAGAGCCCGTTCGGATTGACCGCGCTGTACAGGGGGAGAATCCCGGTTATGCCGTGATCATCGACCGGATCTCCCAGGATGTTCCGTTTTACCGTACCTGGCTGAAGAACGCCGCCGTTACCGGTACGGCCGTCATCAACAATCCCTTTTGGTGGAGTGCGGACGACAAGTATTTCAACAATTGCCTGATGACCCGGATCGGAGTGCCGGTACCCCGTACCGCGATCATACCCTCACGCGACCTGCCGGACGATACGTCAGCCGATTCGTTCAGCAACCTGGCCTACCCGCTCGACTGGGATGCCATATTCCGGTACGTGGGTTTTCCTGCCTACATGAAGCCCTTTGCCGGCGGTGGCTGGAAACACGTGTACAAGATCAGCGATGCCACCGATTTTTTTCAAAAGCACAATGAAACGGGGCAACTCGTGATGCTGCTGCAGGAGGAGATCGTATTCACGGAGTATTACCGGTGTTATTGTATCGGCGGTCGCCACGTTCGCATTATGTCGTATGAACCCCGAAATCCGCATCACCTGCGCTATGTGGCCGACTGGAAGCCCTCGGCCGAAAAATTGCAATACATGACGGATATCGTGCTTCGTATCAACCGATACCTTGGATACGATTTCAATACGGTCGAGCTGGCGCTCCGTGACGGAGTGCCGTATGCCATCGATTTCTGTAACCCCGCACCCGATGCCGACCGGCAGAGTGTCGGGGAAGAGAACTTCGAGTGGGTGGTGGAGACCACGGCGAACTATACGATCGAAAAGGCGCTCGCCCATCAGGACGGAGCGGATAATCTTACCTGGGGAGAGTATGTGGTGCGCGGCAGCCAGAAGCGGCCCCTGGTCTGATCGCTGTTAACACAGGCAGCATAAACGACGGACTATGAATCTCAACTATAAGACGTTCACGCTGGGTGTGGAAGAGGAGTACATGGTGCTCGATCCTGTGACACTGGAACTGAAGAGCCACGAGCAGCGGATCGTACAGGAAGGGCAAAAGGTGATCCGAGACAAGGTCAAGGCCGAGATGCATCAGGCTGTAGTGGAGGTGGGTACCGATATCTGTGCCGATGCGGATGAAGCCTATTCGGACGTTGCAACCCTGCGAAAGACAATCGCCGGCATTGCCGGTGAGCTGGGGTTTGCGATGGGCGCATCCGGTACGCACCCGTTCAGCCACTGGCAAAGCCAGCTGATCACCGAGCACATACGCTACAGTGAGATCGTCAATGAATTGCAGGAGGCCGCCCGCAGCAACCTGATCTTCGGCCTGCATGTGCATGTGGGGATGGAGAGCCGGGAGATGGCCAACCATATCGCCAACAGCACCCGCTACTTCCTACCGCATATATTCGCCCTCAGTACGAATTCGCCTTTCTGGGAGGGCCGAATGACCGGATACAAATCTTTTCGGACCAAAGTGTTCGACAAGTTCCCCCGCACCGGCATTCCCGATTCGTTCGAGAGCATCGAGGCATACGATAATTATGTGAAGCTTCTCATCAAGACTAACTGCATCGATAATGCGAAAAAGATCTGGTGGGACCTTCGGGTGCATCCCTTTTTCAATACCGTGGAGTTCCGCATCTGTGATATTCCGCTCACCGTCGATGAGACGATCACCCTCGCCGCCCTGTTCCAGGCCATCTGCGCCCGCATCTTCATGCTCCGCTCCAAGAACCTCAACTTCATACAATACTCGCGTGCCTTGCTGAACGAGAACAAATGGCGCGCCAGCCGGTATGGGATCGATGGCTACCTGATCGATTTTGGGAAGGAGGAGGAGGTCAACACCCGTGCCCTGATCCACGAGCTGCTCGATTTTCTGGATCCCGTACTCGATCAGCTGGGAAGCCGGCACCGGGTCGCCTATGTCCATAAGATGCTGGAGCAAGGAACCGGGGCCGACCGGCAATTGGCGGCCTACCACCAGCGCGGTGATCTCACGGATGTCGCCCGTTATATCCAGGGCCAGTACCTGTCCGGTATCTGAGGATAACCCCTGTTCAGAAGTATTTTCCGATAGAAAGGCCTGCGGCCCTGTGAAAGATGCGTGGCCCGCTGTCGGTATTGACGATGCCTCCGATCCCATGTGTGTACTGCGCAAAGATCACCCACCCACCCGGCGTTTCGATCCCGAAGTGTACCAGGAGGTTCATGGCCATGAAGCTGTAGTCACTGTAACTGAATTTCATCTTCCGTGCGATGCGTTGCCCGTTTCGGGTCGTGTAGGTCTCCCGGCCACTCACTTGCAGGTCGAATGACGGGCCTCCTTTGATGAATACACGTACGCCCTCCTCATCGCTCAAGTAGTATTGCATGAGGGGGGCAACCTCCAGCGTATACAAGGTGACGTCGTTCGCGATGGCGGACGTGTCAGGAGGAAAGGCGGGACGGTCCAGCGTGACATCAAATCCTTTCCGGCTGACGAAGATCGACGGAGCGAAGTGCAAGCGTCCCTCCAGTTCGGTACGAAGCATCGCACCGGCCTGAAAACCATATTTCCAACGAGTTTCCTGCGGGAATTTGTTGACGTTACGGTCAAAGATCAGGTAATGCGCCCGGGAGAGTTGTCCGCCTCCGAACAGTCCCACATGCACCTGACCTGATCCGCAACACGCGGTCAGCAGCAGTATAACGAGCAATGAAGGCTGTTTCATGAGAGGGAGGAGAGGCATCCGGTAAATATAGCCATCCTGCGGGAAGGGGCTCCTATTAATTTGCGGCCGGATCTCCGGAAGCGGGGGGGTCCGCTGCACGCGGGATGGACAGGTTCGTCCAGTTGCGGTCCCGCAGGAGTTTCCCTATGTATACGATCTGGCCGATATGATACGGATAGTGGGCCAGTTGCCGGTGGATGGCATCCACCACGGTCATCTCCTCGTTGCGGATCCGTATCGTTCGTTTCAGGTGTTTTTTTTTCAGTCCGCCAAGGGTCGTGAACAGGCAGTTCCAGCCGTTCTCCCATAATTGGAGTAACTCCTCCCGGCTTTGCCGTATATCCTCAAATTCGGCATTCCGGTTCCGCCATTCCTTTTCACCGTCCGTCGTCAGGAAGTCCGTCCATCGGCTGAGCATATTGCCTGCCAGATGGCGGATGATCATGGCGATACTGTTGGATTCCTCGTTCGGGCGATAATACAGATCCGCATCCTGCAACTGCAGGAAGGTACGGTCGCCCAGTTCCTTGTAATAGGTGAGCCTCCGAATGGCGGACCGATAGATCGACTTACTGGTTGAAGACATGTTCTTTTTTTTGTATTTCAGTATCCTGCTGCCGAATCATCCCCCCTGAAATCGGCTACGGCCTCGATTTTCCCGTCGGGCCTCACGCGGATGATCTCCGTTCGTCCGATGCCGCCCCGTTCCTTTCCGGTCGGGTAGCCCATGCGTTTAAGGATGCTGAGTACGGCCGATGAGAATCCTTTTTCCGTGACCAGTTCATCGGGCATCCACTGGTGGTGGAACTTCGGTTTATACACGGCGTCCTCCGTGCTGAGGCCGAACTCAAGCAGGTTAAGCAATGTCTGGTAGATCTGTGTGGGAATGGTCGTGCCTCCTGGGGTGCCGATGACGATATGGGGTTTCCCGTCTTTCAGTACCAGGGTCGGTGTCATGGAACTCAGCATGCGTTTCCCTGCTTGGATGCTGTTCGCCTCACCGCCAATGGCTCCGTACATATTCGGTACGCCCGGACTGATGCTGAAGTCGTCCATCTCGTCGTTCAGGAAGAAACCCGCCCCGCCGACCACGGTACGGCTGCCGTACGAATTGTTCAGGGTAGTCGTTACGGCGACTGCATTGCCCTCCTGATCGAGCACGCTCAGGTGGGTGGTCTCTTCGCTTTCGGTTGGCAATTGCAGCACCCGGCCCGGACCGATCCGTGAACTGGGCGTGGGTTTAGAGGAGTCATAGTCCTTCATGCGGTTCGTGAGATAAAAGTCAGCGGTGATCAGCCCTACCGGCACTTTGGTATAGTCGGGGTCACCCATATAATAAGCCCGGTCGGCAAAGGCGCGGCGCATGATTTCCGTCATCAGTTGTACCGCTTCGGCCGAGTGGAATCCCAATGCACTGATGTTACGGGGTTCGGTCATCTTCATCATCTGATGCAGCAATACGCCACCGCTCGATGGCATCGGCATTCCGACGATCTCATATCCCTTGTAATTGAACCGGTGTGCCTCCCGGTATTTGGCCTGGTAGCCGCGCAGGTCTTCCCCGGTGAGGATACCGCCGCCCCGCTGCATC
>JBJOMF010000201.1:0-6093 GCA_046052505.1 Bacteroidota bacterium
TTCGGGATCATTGAAACCGGCCATATAACCTGCCGCGGCCTTGACCGGGACGAACGGGATGTCCGGCCGGCCCGATGCCATCTTGAGGGCGCGGCGGCGGGCCAGGTAATTGCCTTTGTTATCGCTCAGGTCCTTTCGCAGGAGTTCATCCAATGTCAACTTGAACATGTCGCATACGGACTCGAGCACATCCAACCGGGGCTCGGCCCGCTCTTCCTCGTATGCCCCGAGCAGGGAGCGCTTGATGCGCAGTTTCTGTGCGAACTCCTCCTGGGTCCAACCCCGAAGTTTGCGGAGGTATTTCAGGTTCTGATTGGATAGGGCCATAACCGCCTAATTTATTTAGCGCAAAATACTAATTTATTTAGAATTTCCAAATTCCCCGCTCTCCTCTTTTTGGATAAGCGGGAAAAAACAGGGAATTTTGATCCATGCCAGCAGCCCGTACCGGGAAGAAACGTCCCTCAAAAACCCCAACGACCCCCCAGCGAACCCAAAAGGCCAGACCCGTCATCCTGATTACCAACGACGACGGGGTGACCGCCCCCGGGATCCTGAATCTGATCGAGGCCGTGAAGGACCTCGGACAGATCGTGGTGGTGGCCCCCGATAAACCGCAATCGGGTATGGGGCATGCCATCACCATCGGCCAGCCGCTGCGGCTGCATAAGCTCCCGGACAGCAGCGGGGTGGAGACCTGGTCCTGCAACGGTACTCCGGTAGACTGTGTGAAACTGGCAGTGGACAAGGTCCTGCACCGGAAACCCGATCTCTGCCTCAGCGGCATCAACCACGGTGCCAACCACAGCATCAACGTCATTTACTCTGGCACGATGTCTGCCGCCCTGGAAGCGGGCATCGAAAGCATCCCCTCAGCCGGCTTTTCGCTGCTCGACTACCGCATTGACGCTGACTTCAGCGGAGCCCGTAACTATGTACGTCAGATCGTACAGCTGATGCTGGCCACCCCCATGGAAAAGCATACGGTGCTGAATGTGAACATCCCCGCCGTGGCCCCGGAACTCATCCGCGGGATCCGGGTCTGCAGGCAGTCATACGCGAAATATGAGGAGGACTTCGTGGAGCGTAAGGACCCGCACGGCCGGCATTATTACTGGCTGACTGGCGAATTCGTGAACTTCGATCCGGGCAAGGATACGGATGTATGGGCCCTGGCGCACAATTATGTCAGCGTCGTGCCTGTTCAGTTCGACCTCACCCATTACGCCCAAAAGGCCGCACTCGAAAAACGCTGGAACACATGATACTCACCAAGGACAACCTGAAACTGGGACTGGTACTGGGACTGCTGGGACCGCTGGTCGGGCTGCTGGCAGTTTATAAGATCAAATTCCCCTCCTATGGCCTGAGCACTTTCCTCGACTACCTCCTGCACGACAACAAGCTGCTCACATCGGTGGGTACGCTTTCACTCCTCGCCAACGCGCTGCTCTTTGCCATCTATGTTCAGGCCGACAAATACCAGACCTTCAAAGGGATCTTTATCATTACATTGGTGTATGGGGTGGGGATCCTGATGATCAAACTTTTCAACTGACCCGTCCGAACACATGAAGTATTATATCATAGCCGGCGAGGCCTCGGGCGACCTGCACGGCGGCTCGCTGATCGAGGCGCTGCGCGGTAAGGACCCGGAGGCGGCGGTCCGTTGCTGGGGAGGTGACCGGATGCAGGCGGCGGGTGCGGACTTGGTGATGCATTACCGCAATCTGGCTTTCATGGGCTTTGCCGAGGTGTTGCGCAATCTGCGGCGTATCCTTCGGAATCTCCGATTTTGCCGGGAAGACATCCTCCGGTTTCAACCCGACGTGCTGGTATTGATTGACTACCCCGGTTTCAACCTGCGCATCGCCCGTTGGGCCCACAAGCAGGGTATCCGGGTGGTGTACTACATCTCCCCGCAGGTCTGGGCCTGGAAGGAGAGCCGGGTCAAACAGATGAAGAAATGCATCGACCGGATGATCGTGATCCTACCGTTCGAGAAAGATTATTATGCGAAGCGATGGAGCTGGGACGTGACCTATGCCGGTCATCCCCTGATAGAGGTGGTGAATGCGTATCGTGAAAAAGTGACTAACGCGGACCGCATCGAGTTCTCGGACAAACCTGTAATCGCCCTGCTGCCGGGCAGCCGCAGGCAGGAGGTACTGAAGAAACTGCCCGTCATGCTTGCGGTCAGCCGCCACTTTCCGGCATACCGGTTCGTCGTGGCACGCGCACCGGGGCTGGACGAATCCTTTTACCATGATATGCTCTCTCCCTTTCCGGGGGTGACCGCCGTTTCCGGGAATACCTACGAACTATTGGCGCGGGCGAAGGCGGCCCTTGTTACGTCCGGTACGGCCACCCTTGAAACGGCCCTGTTCGGGGTACCGCAGGTGGTATGCTACAAGAGTTCCTGGCTGAGCTACCAGATCGGCAAACGGCTCGTGAAAGTGAAGTACATCTCGCTGGTGAATCTGATCATGGACAAACCGGTGGTACCGGAGCTGATCCAGCAGCATCTTACCGAGGAGCGGGTGGAACAGGAATTGAGAGCCTTGCTGGAAGATCCAGATCGCCGCTCCGGGATGCAGGCGGACTATGCGACCCTGTGGAACAAACTGCGGACCTCCGGATCGGCCGCCGAGCGGGCTGCCGGGGTGATCCTCGATCGGTTAGCGAAGTAACTTGATCGCAAGAATGATCAGGCAGAGCAGGAAGATCAGCAAGCTGAGCCGGTTGATGCCGTGCATGTACCCGATCCACTTGCTCTTTGGACGATCGGGGTTCTTCTTTTTGAGGTAGAGGTATTCAGCGATCTGGTTCCAGACTCCCATGGGTCGAACGTTTCACAAATAACACCGAGTCCGGGGAAAGGTTGTACGCTCATGGGAACCGGGATGGGTGCCTGGCAGATCGATCCGGGATCATACGGGCTACCGAGGGGCTGCGTAACAGGATTCCCTGTACATTTGAACGTATAAAATCATCCGTATGAACGAGCGGTCCGCCATTGCCTCGCAATTTATTTTCTGGGTCGGCATGCTGGTATTCGGACTCGCCCTGGTCAGTTTTTTCATCAGTAGCGAGTGGATCGTGAAGACCTACTTTGAAACCCTGGCCGAGGTCGGGTCCAACGATTCCGATGCTGCGAATTTTTTCCAGAAATTGGTCTTTATGCTATTGAAATTTGCCGCCTGGCTGAAGCAACTGCCAATGGGTGCAAAAGTGGCCGGATTGGTCATCGGCGGATTGATTGCCCTGGCGGGCAGATTGTCGCAGCAGGAAAATAATGAGGAGGACTGAGAACTCGAAAGGAATTGCAAAAGCGAAAGATGTAATAAGGAATTCAGTAATACAAAAAAGATATGAGCACAAACTTTATTGAAATACCCAGATCCTCACATCATCATCAAAAATCCGAATACCTATAGCCGTCCATATCCATATACATTATTCGGGATTCCCCACCGACAGACATTTCACATTTGATTACATCCGTGGCGCTATTGGCAAAAGAATAATGAACAGGGGAGAGATCGGAAATCAGCTTTCCGCTCATCGAAACAAATCCTTCAGTTCTATTTTTACTATCACGCTCCACACATATGACATAACCTAGTTTTTCGATAATTTGAACATGGGAATATTTTGCCTCGTGAACCACTTGCCCGTTTAGCAAAGCAAATCCGATCTTTTTATCTTGAACGAAAGGAAGGATTTCATCTTTGCGTAGGAATCCTGAAATATCAGAACGAACTTCATGGTCATCAGAATAATATTCGTCAGTAAATATAGTGGGGTCAAAAAGCCCGCTTACTCGACCGATTTCTTTTCCAGTATGATCAATCAGGAGATTTTCACTGCCATTTTTCGCGAAAAGAAGCTGATCATCTAATTCCAGGATAGCGTCAAACTTACCAGGGATGATCTCGTTCTCTTTTGCATCAAGTAAACCCCATTTACCGGTCGATATATTCAAAAAAAGCATCCTATTTTTTGAAATAAATTTAATTTTATTGGCAGCATTTTTAAATTTAGAAAGTAGCAATTGTCCGCTTCGGGATATATAATTAATCGTTTTTTTATCTGCGATCAGGGGCGCACTGCCAAATTTGAAATTACCGATCCGTTCGGAAAATTTCACAGGGATGATCAACTTGCCATTCGTATCGATGACGCCATATAATAATTTTTGACTTCCCCCCATTACGACAGCAAGGCCTTCATGAAAAGCCTCGATATCCACATAAATGGGGGGCGTAACCGCTTTTCCCTGGATATTACACAGCCCGGTGAAAAACACATACTCAGAAATAGGTTTCCGGTATTTAAACAACCCCTCACCCAGGTATTCAATCACCTGTAATTCAAACTTTACCCTCACATTCCTATCTGCGTCGAATATTGAGGAATTGCCCGATTTGTCTTTTAAAAAGAAAAGGTTTTCATCCCCGAGGAAACGAACTGATTCATACTGCAATGGAAGTAGCTCTTTTCCTGACAGATCAATAAGTCCATAAGTCCAACCCGCACTTAAATTGAAATCCGACGTGATGAACAGAATGTCGCCCTCACTTCGTTCTACTGGTTTTAGATCTGTGAATCGAGCAGGTATGACTAATTGCCCCATTGAATCGATTACACCCCGCTTCTGATCGCTACCAACAACAATAAAGAACCTTTTACTTATTTCAGCAGACACTTCACTTGCCTTAAAAAATTCGATACTCTCAAAAGCATTCATTTTCACTCTCTCTTTGGTATCTCGATCTACCAAAATATATTTCCCTGTCTTGAGCAGGTAGGGGATTTTATCGCCAGACCTCGCATGTAAAGCGATCAGGATCGATAGACATAGAAAAAAATGACAAACTCGCATTCGTTGGATATAACCCATGCTTTTTAGTTTACTATAAGATGATACACATAAATGCAATAAATACGTAAGGATTCCCTTGAATATCGACCTTATTGGAAGACATCGGAGATGAAATTGTGATTTCTTGAATCAGTATGCCCCCTGCCAAAAATCAAACTGTACTAAGATTTAGCTCTCAGATTCACCATTAACATGACTGAACTAGCTGAAAAAAGAACAAAAAACCCGCTTGCGCGAAAGCAAAGGCGGGTGAAAGTGGAGGTTACCGGAGTCGAACCGGTGACCTTTTGCATGCCATGCAAACGCTCTAGCCAACTGAGCTAAACCCCCGACAGGGCTGCAAATATAGCAGCATTAGCGGTCCGTACCAAATGCCCCTACTCGCCCCAGATCTGGTCCTTGCCCTCCAGCCAGAGTTTGACCAGGTCGGTGGTGACGGACTTCGGCCGCTCGATAGGAAGCCCGAGGGCCCTGTCCCAGCAAAGACTGGCCAGCACACCCAAGGCCCGGCTAACAGCGAACAGGACCGTATAGAATTCGAATTCCTTCATCCCATAGTGCACCAGCAGCGCCCCGCTGTGGGCATCCACATTGGGCCAGGGGTTCTTGATCTTCCCGAGCGACTGCAGGATCGGTGGCACCGTCTCATAGATATTCCAAACGGTATTCACCAACTTGTCATCCGGCATATGCTTTTTCCCGAATTCCATCTGCGCGAGGAAGCGGGGATCGGTCTTGCGCAATACGGCATGGCCATAGCCCGGCACCACCTTTCCCTCACTGAGGGTCTTGCGGACGTATTCGGCGATCTGCTCCCGGGTCGGCACGTCCGTCTGCAGTGACTCCTGCATCTCATAGATCCACTTGATCACTTCCTGGTTGGCCAGACCGTGTAAGGGCCCCGCCAGGCCATTCATACCCGAGGCATAACTCAGGTAGGGATCGCTCAGGGCCGAACCCACCAGGTGCGTGGTATGGGCAGAAACATTACCGCCCTCGTGATCGGCATGGATGGTCATGTACAACCGCATCAGCTCCTTGAAACTCTCATCGTCATAGCCCATCATATGGGCCAGGTTGCCCGACCAGTCCAGCAACCCGTTGGGATGGATGTGCTCACTGCCCCGGTACTTCCGGCGGTAGATGAAGGCAGCGATCCTTGGCAGCCGGGCGATCAGGTCCATGGCGTCATCGAACACCACTTCCCA
>JBJOMF010000202.1:0-7591 GCA_046052505.1 Bacteroidota bacterium
CGCTTCAAAGGATGCGATCACGCAGACGGTATTCTGCATCGGCCCCCGCTCGGACCGCATGGGCTATCGCCTGGAGCACCCGCCCCTGGAGCGTGCGGTTACCGATGAGCTGCCTTCTTCCGCTGTGAGTTTCGGAACGGTGCAGCTGCTGCCCGACGGGCAGCTGATCGTTCTGATGGCCGGTCACCAGACTACCGGCGGATACCCCCGCGTGGCACAGGTCATCACGGCCCATCATGGCCGGATGGCGCAGTTGCGCATGGGTGAAAAACTCCGTTTTGTGGAGGCCCGAGCGGATCTGGCGGAACGGCTGTTTCGCCAACAGCGCCAATACCTGCATCAACTGGGTCTGGGAGCCCAATTGCGATGGAGTGAATGGGAGCGGTCTTTGACACAACGATCCATATGAACCTATCAAACTGTGTATGCACCTGCTGAATGCCGATCTCGCCGAAGGATACGGGCAGGAGGCCCTGCTGATACCCTTTCTGGGATCGGCCTCCATCGCCTGCGGCTATCATGCAGGTTCCGAAGTGTTGATCCGTGAAACGATCCTGCACTGCGCGGCTCACGGGGTTCGTGTCGGCGCGCATCCCTCGTTTGCGGACCGGACGCATTTCGGACGCAGGGACCTGTCACTTTCCGCTGATGCCGTCTATGAATTGGTACGCGAGCAACTCGTATTGTTCAGCTCCATCGCTGCAGCCTGCGGGGTACGCCCTTCGCATGTGAAACCACACGGCGCCTTGTACAACCGTTCGGCATCCGACCCGCATACCGCTGCTGCCATTGCCCGGGCCGTGAAGGATCAGGATCCGGCTCTGGTGCTCTATGGCATGAGCGGGTCCGCTTCCATTCGGGAAGCCCGGCGCATCGGGTTGCTCACGGCACAGGAGGTGTTTGCGGACCGCAGCTATCAGGATGACGGGTCACTCACCCCGCGCGACCGACCGGGCGCGCTGCTCATCGATGCTGCTGCTGTGGTTCAGCAGGTTCGTCAACTTCTGGAAGAGGGGGTGGTGACCACGCAAAACGGGCTGCGTATTCCCCTACAGGCCGATACCGTTTGTTTGCATGGTGATGCACCACATGTTGTATCTTATGCCCGCGCCCTTCATGAGGCCTTTCCATAATGTCATCACCGCCCACACCCTCTTCCAATCCGGGTCACCGGACCGCCCTGATCGGTGCGGCCTTTCTGATGGCCACCTCGGCCATCGGGCCGGGCTTTCTGACGCAGACCAGTCTGTTCACGGCCCAGCTGGGTGCCAGCCTGGGCTTCGCCATCCTGTTATCCGTATTGCTAGACCTCGGCGCACAGCTCAATATCTGGCGGATCGTCACTCTCAGCGGGCGCCGTGCACAGGATCTCGCCAACGCCGTTTTTCCCGGCATGGGTACATTGCTCTCAGTACTGATCGCATTCGGCGGACTGGTATTCAACATCGGCAACATAGCGGGATGCGGACTCGGCGCTGAGGCGCTCACGGGTCTTTCCCCGGAGACCGGCGCCTGTATCAGTTGCCTGCTGGCCCTGGGTCTTTTTTGGTTCCGGGAAGCAGGTAAACTGATGGACCGATTTGCCGGGCTGCTAGGGATGCTGATGATCGCTGTCGTACTGTATATCGCCTTCCGATCGCAGCCTCCTGTCGGAGAGGCCTTGTTCCGCACCCTATGGCCCGAACGCATCGAATGGCTGTCCGTCGTGACGCTGGTAGGCGGTACGGTGGGAGGGTATATCTCTTTTGCCGGGGCACACCGGTTGTTGGATGCCGGTATTCAGGGGCGCGACCGATTGCCGCAGGTGAACCGAAGTGCGGTCAGCGGCATCCTGCTTACCTCCGTCATGCGGTTTCTGCTCTTCCTGGCCGTACTCGGTGTGGTCACTTCAGGGGCCACCATCGATGAAGGCAATCCGGCTGCGTCCGTTTTCCGTTCCGCAGCCGGTATTCCCGGATACCGGTTTTTCGGGGTCGTTATATGGTGTGCGGCCATCACCTCCGTAGTGGGGGCTTCCTATACTTCGGTCTCATTCTGGAAAACCCTGGTACCCGTCATTGCCCGTCGTGAGAAAATCGTCATCAGTCTGTTCATCATCACCTCTACCCTCATCTTCGTCGGGGTGGGTCGACCCGTTGCACTGCTCGTCATGGCCGGTGCGGTCAACGGGCTGATTCTTCCTCTGGCACTTTCGGTGCTGTTGCTGGCCGCCCGTCGCAGTTCACTGCTGGGGGGCTACCGCTATCCGCTGCTGCTGCAGGCCATGGGCTGGGCGGTCACGGTCCTGATGAGCTGGATGGGTTTCGTCGGTCTGCAGCAAGGGATCCGATCCCTTTGGGAAAAATAAAAAAGCCCAACATAGGGCATGTTGAGCTTTTTTGAATCATCCATCCTTGTGTCCAATCAGTCGTTCAATATGGTGGAATTTTTTTGGTAGTTTCTATCGGGATGATAAATGAACAGGCAGGTTCCTTGTTTGATGCGCTGGATGATGGTGACTGATTCGGCCTGAGGTACCGCAGGACAACCGAAGCTGCGGCCCATTCCAATCGGTGTGCGTATGCGTGATGCATCGACATAGGCGGCTCCGTGGATCACGATGCTTCTCGCATAGGCCTGATCGTTGATACCCGGTTCCTGGCCCCGGATACGAAGCGACAGGCCATGTGATCCCGTGTAGGTTTCATCCGTTACATAGAAGCCCAGACTGCTTTGCCAGGACTCGGGCCGGTTGGAGAATGAGCGGGCGTATTCGTTGCCGGAGTGGCGCCCGTGCGCGACCCAGGTTTGCCGTTCGAGCCGGCCGTTCACCATATCGATGATGTACAGGCGTTTGTTTCTGGAGGACTGGCTGAAGTCGCAAATCGTAAGGACCGACCCGTTCGGCAGCGATCCCTTTTCCAGCAGCCGCTGGTACCCGGTCCAACCCAAAAGAAAGGCCTCTTCCGACAGTCCGTACTGTGCCAATTCGGCCTGTTCATATAAAAGGATGCCGGGATGGTATTTTGTGGAAGCGCTCTCAGGGTTCCGTACCTCGGTCGCCGCGTCCATGTGGGCCGGAGGTGGTACTATCGTAAAGGATGACAGCAGTACAAAGGCCGCCAATATGGGGGTACGGTTTTTCACTCGGTTCTTTTATCCGGAGTCACACCCAATTGGAAGTGAACATCCGGCGGATAGGATCTTAAACGATTCGGAGTGCAATATAGTATGCCCCCCAAGCCCCTGTCAAGTTTGTAGGCCTCTTTTTTAACGTATTGCGTGCTAATACGTAGCCTGCAAGCATCGTTATACGGAAAAGTACGTGTGAACGCGGCAGAGCACCTTTTTTTCAATTTTCCAGCGGCTTTTCCGCCTGGCGCTGACGGACCAGGAATTCGTTCGAATAGATCTTGAGCAATAACATGAATAGGGAAATAAGCAAGGGTCCGAATATTAGTCCGATGAATCCGAAGAGGCTGAGTCCGAGGATCACACCAAAGACCGTGGTCAGGGGGTGCACATCCCCCAGCTTGCGAAGCAGGGTGAACCGCAGGACATTATCGACCGTACCGATCAGGCCAAATCCCAAGATCAGCATAAGGACTCCCTTGACGCTTTCGCCGTCGGCGAAGAACAGGATGGCCAGCGGCACATAGGCCAGGGCCGCACCGACGACCGGCAGCATTGCGGCGATGCAGGTGACCCCGAACCAGAAGAACGGTTCCGATACACCGAGCAGCAGGTAACACACGAGCCCCACGACCCCCTGTGCCAGCGCGATCAACGGGATCCCGATGGCGTTTGACACGACCATTTTCTGTACCTCCTGCCCGATGCGGGATACATTCTCATCCTTCAGCGGGATGTATTCATAAAGGGTCGTTTCCATGCGGCGGCCGTTCACGAGCATGAAGTACAGGATGAAATACATGAAGAAGATATTCGTCACGGTATTGAACGTGGCACCCAGCACCGATGGCAGGGCGCTGGCCATGCTGCTTCCCAGCTGGTTGATGTTCTCCGGGCTGGCGATCGAAATATCAAAGCGTATTTCCCAGTCGGCAACCATCTTTTTCAGGGCTTCGGTCAGTTCGGCAGAATGAGCGATGGCGTACTGTACCTTGGAGGAGAGCATATTGGCCAGCAAGGCCACCGGCAGCAGGATCACCGCCAACGAGAACAGCATCAGCAGCAGGGCGGCCAGCCCCCGGCGCCATTTTTTCCGTTCCGTCAGGTAGAACATCCACTTGTGCAACAGCACGTACAACGTGATACTGCCCAGCAAGGCCGGCAGGAAATGATACAGTTGCAGGCACAACAGGAGGAAAAGCAACAGGATGATGAGGATGAATAAGAATTGCCGGATGCGGTTCTGGCTGATGATATCATTCATGCAATAAAGGTAGTGAATCCGTCAGGCAGCTGTTCTACGGCAACTGCAGCATGCACAACCTCTGCGCCTTGCGCAAGATCATTGCGGCTCATAACACTCCTCATATGATGCTCCGTTGCCTGAATGGCATATTGGGGACGGGGACCGGTACGTGGCCGGTATCTATATATATGAACCGTGAAATCAGGGAACGGGCCCGCATCCTGCTCATTGGCATCGGCAACCCCGCACGCAGGGATGAGGCGTTGGGCTGGCGGTACGCCGAGCGGATAAAGCAGGCTGGTGTGCCTGACCTGGACATCGAATTCCGCTACCAGCTGCAGGTGGAGGATGCCGTGCTGATCAGTAAATACGATCGTGTGCTGTTCGCGGATGCTACCCACACCCGTCTTCCCGCCGGCTTCGACTGTTTTTCCTGCGTCCCCGCTCAGCATTACGGCTATCCATCGCGGCAGCAGACTGCCGAAAGCCTGCTTTACCTTTCGCGTGAACTTTACGATCATGTACCCCTGGCCTGGGCCATCCGTCTGTCGGGTCGCAGCTGGGGCATCGGTACCGGTCTCAGTGATGCGGCAGCCCACCACCTTGAGCGGGCCGTCGCCGATTTCATGGATCGCCTGAGGCCCTCTCTTTTGTCGCCAGAGGATCCGGTCCCTGTCGGATGTGCTGATCCGGTCCGCCGGTCCGGGTGCCGCAGGCATTCCCATTGCTGACTGTCGTCGGCACAGGCATAACAGCGTATCGGTTATCTTTGACGCAAACAGCGTTGCTGCATGTCGGGGGATATCGCCGCCTTACGGAAGGAATACACACGCCACGCACTGGATGAGTCGGATGTTGCACCGCATCCGGTGGATCAGTTCCGTGTCTGGTGGGAAGAGGCTCATCAATCGCGGATCGAGGAAGCCAATGCCATGGTCCTGGCCACCGCGGGAAGCGATGGTATGCCGGAGGCCCGCACCGTACTGCTCAAGGGCTTCGATGAGACCGGATTTGTTTTTTTCACCAATTATAACAGTGCCAAAGCGCAACAGCTCGATCACAATCCCCGGTGTTCCCTGCTGTTCCTCTGGAAGGAACTGGAACGGCAGGTGCGTATCAGCGGTACGGCAGAGAAACTCCCCGTCAGCGAAAGCATCGCCTATTTCGACAGCCGCCCCGACGGCAGTAAGATCGGTGCCTGGGCCTCGCCCCAGAGCCTGGTGGTGGCCGGTAAGGCTTGGCTGCAGGAGACCTTTGAGTATTATGCGGAGCGGTTCCGTCACGGACAGATCCCCAAGCCACCGCATTGGGGCGGATTTCGCGTCCGCTCCTTGCGGGTGGAATTCTGGCAGGGTCGCCCCAATCGCATGCATGACCGCATCCGCTACAGCCTCTCGGCAGATGGCGCCTGGACCATCGAGCGGCTGGCACCCTGACCCACCGGCCCGTTTATCCGAACAGTGTTAACTGCTGCATCGGCTTGGCGCCAGTGGTTGCACCGGGGCCGCCTCTTACTACAAATACATCGCTGGGGTGGTAACGCGAAGCGACTGCGATCCGCACCGTTCCGGCATGAGGTGTGAACAGCTCTTCCACGACCAGTGGATGATTGTTGTGTTGCGAAAGATGCGAAAGGATCAGCAGGCGCAATTCGGCAGATCGGTGCTGACGGAACAGATCCAGCGCCTGGTCGTTGCTCAGGTGGCCCCGGTCGCTGCGGATCCGTTCCTGCAGCGGGAAGGGGTAGGGACCGTTCGCCAGCAGGGTATCGCAATAGTTCGATTCAAGAAAGGCGGCATGGCACTGTCCGAATTGCATCCGTACCTCCGGGCAGGCATGACCGATATCAGTCATCACGCCCACATGCAGACCATGCCCGCTCACGATGAAGCTGTGCGGATCGGCGGCATCATGGTATTTGCGAAACGGGGTGATACGCAGATCACCGACGGGTACAGGTGTTCCGTGCTCAAAGGCCACCGTTCGCTCCGGAGGGATGCGAAGTCCGGCCTGTCGCAGGGTGGGAGGTGTGATGTAGACCGGCCATCCGTACTTGCGTACCAGACCGGGCAACCCCTTGATGTGATCGTTGTGTTCGTGCGAGATGAACAGGGCCTTGACCCGGTCCATCTCCAACCCGAGCTGTTTCATCCGCCGGGCGGTTTCCCGGCAACTGAGCCCCGCATCGATCAAAACGGCCTCCCGGTCGTTGCCCACGTAATAACAATTGGCATTGCTTCCCGAATTCAGCGCAGCAAGGTACAGGTCCGACATCGCGCAAAGGTAACCTTCCGGCCGATGGCGTACCTTACAGGAAATGAGATCCCCCCACCGCATCAGCTACTACCTCGTCAACGGCATTACCGCCTACCGGGTGATCACTGCGCCGCTGCTGCTTGTGTTGTTATACTTGGGCCAGTTCAACGGGTTCCGCTGGTTGCTGGTGGTGAGTTTCTTCACGGATGCCATCGACGGTTTTCTGGCCCGTCGCTTCCGGGTCACCAGTACGTTCGGAACGCGGCTTGACTCCCTGGGCGATGACCTTACTGTCGTTGCCGGAGCGCTGGGTCTTCTGGTAGTGCATCCGGCGTACACCAAAGCGCATTGGCCGGAGCTTGCCCTACTCGTCGTACTCTTCCTTGTAGAGTCTGTGATGGCCGTACGCCGATACGGGAAGATGTCGGGCTTCCATACCTATGCAGCTAAGGCGGCAGCCATCCTGCAGGGCGTATTCCTGATCCTGTCCTGCTTTCTGTCTTCGCCACCCGACCTGCTGTTCCACGCGGCCGTCATCGTCACGGCCTTTCAACTCCTGGAGGAGATCGTCCTGATCCGCCTGCTTCCCCAATGGGAAACGGACGTGAAAGGGTACTGGTGGGTTCGTGAACGAGCGCGTCGCAAACCGCGTAACTGACCTGCTCCCCGAGGAGAAACGACCGTTTTCCCCAATGGAAATACCATGCAGGATCTGGTGTTCCCCGGGAAATTCACTGCTGTGGAAAGAAAAAAATCCTTTTTTTCATTGGGGAATTGAAAACGCTCTATATTTACAAAGGCAATGCACCGTGCATGGCCGGAATCAAACCCGTTAAAATCTAACACAAAAAAAATGGCAACGAAAAAAGCAAAGAAGGCTGCCAAGAAACCCGCAGCCAAAAAAGCAGCCAAGAAGCCTGCTAAGAAAGCCGCTCCGAAAAAAGCCGCTAAGAAAAAATCGGCCCGTAAACCCAATGC
>JBJOMF010000203.1:0-7967 GCA_046052505.1 Bacteroidota bacterium
GGCATCAACACCTATACCGGACCGTGGACCGAGCAGGAGATCGTACACCTGCTGAAGCGCACGATGTTCGGGGCGAAGAAAGCGGATGTAGATTACTTCAAAACACGTACGATGAGTCAAGCCGTGGATGAATTGCTCAATCCGACGGCCCCGGTCCCCGCTCCGCCAATCAAAGAGTACGCCACGCCCACCACGCCGGGCGTTACGCCGGATACGGCCGTCACGCAGGGCACCACCTGGATCAATCACATCACCAACGACGGGACCGTGCAGTTCCTGCGTCAGGTATCCTATAAGAAATGGATGACCGGTCTGATGATCAATCAGGACAGAAGCGTTCAGGAAAAGCTGGTTCTTTACCTCATCGACCTGTTCGGCAATGAAGTGTCTGATGTGGGCAATGCGAACTGGGCTTATCAGCAGCATATGCTCATCCGGCAGTACGCTGTGGGCAATTACAAGAACCTGGTGCGCGACATCACGAAGGACCTGCTGATGCTTCGCTACCTGAACGGGTATCTCAATCAGGCAGCAGCGCCCGATGAGAACTATGCCCGGGAGCTGATGGAGCTATTCACACTGGGAAAGGGTCCTGATTCCCGCTATACAGAAGGAGATGTGAAAGAGGCAGCCAAGGTGCTGACCGGCTGGCAGATCAATTTCAATACCTGGACGACCCTGTTCACGTCCACCCGGCACAGCACGGCTAACAAGGTCTTCTCCTCCTTTTTCAACAACACGGTGATCACCGGTCGTACAGGAACCACGGCCGGCGACCTCGAACTGAACGACCTGATCAATATGATCTTTTCCCAGCCGGAGGTTGCCAAATACATCGTCCGTCGGCTCTACCGCTGGTTCGTGTACTACACCATCGACGCAGCCACGGAAGCCAATGTGATCACGCCCCTGGCCGATATCTTCCGGAACAGCAATTACGAATTGAAACCGGTGCTTTCCGCCCTGTTTAAGAGCGAACATTTCTTCGATTTAATGAACCGGGGCTGTTTCATCAAGACGCCTGCCGACCTCGTGATCGGTTCGCTCCGCGAGATGAACGTGGCCTTCCGGCCGGATACGGACTGGGACACCAACTACGGCCTCTGGGGCACTTTCCAGAACTGGATGGTGAACATGGGCCAGAACCGGCACGATCCGCCGAACGTATCCGGTATGCCGGCCTTTTATCAGGAGCCGGCCTTCCATGAGATCTGGATCAATTCCGACTCGCTTCCAAAGCGTAACCAGTACACCGATATCATGATCGCGACGGGTTACCTGCGGAACAATTTCCGGGTCCAGTTCAACTGTGTGGCTTTTGCACAGGCCCTGTTCAATCCCGGTAATCCGAACGACCTGATCGACGGCTGCACCCGCTACTTTTACTGCAATGATCTGTCGCCACAGACTAAGGCCCAGATCAAGACACAGATCCTTCTGACCGGGCAACAGTGGGATTATTACTGGACGAACGCCTGGATGGCCTATGCTTCAAACCCGACCACGGCCAATTTCAACACGGTGAACACCCGGCTGCGCAACCTGTTCCAGTATTTCTTCAACCTGTCCGAATACCAGTTGATCTAACCCCAACCGTCACCACAACCACCGCTCATGAAACGAAGGGACTTTCTGTTCAACTCCATACCGGCTGCGGCCCTGCTGCCGGAAATGATCGATGGCTATTCGGTCAAGGCCTTCAACCTGCAATCCCCGCTGGTGCAGGCCCTTCTCCGGGGGAATACCCTGACCGACCATGTACTGGTCATCGTTCAGCTCTCCGGCGGTAATGACGGACTGAACATGGTGATCCCGGTCGCCGATTATTCGCGTTATTACAATGCCCGGACCAATGTGGCCATTCCGGAGAACCGTGTGCTGCCAATCGCAGGGGTGACCGGCACCGGCCTGCACCCGGCCATGACCGGGCTTCAGGCGCTCTTTTCCGAAGGGAAAGCCAAAGTCATACAGGCGGTGGGATACCCCCAGCCCAATTTCTCGCATTTCCGGGCTACCGATATCTGGATGAGCGCCTCGAACAGCAATCAGGAAGTGTATACCGGATGGGCCGGTCGTTACCTGAATTATGAATACCCCAACTTTCCGAACGATTATCCCAGCACCGAGATGCCCGATCCCCTTGCCATCCAGATCGGGTCCACCACCAGCCTGACCACGCAGGGGCC
Organism: Bacteroidota bacterium; assembly: GCA_046052505.1. Classification (GTDB taxonomy): domain Bacteria; phylum Bacteroidota; class Bacteroidia; order Chitinophagales; family Chitinophagaceae; genus JJ008. The sequence goes on from JBJOMF010000203.1 coordinate 2,187, forward strand.
TGTGGTGAACATGGCGATGAGCATCACCAATCCCACGTCCTTTTATAATCTGATCTCCGGCACCACGGACCCGGTACCCAATACTCCTGCGGGAAAGGAACTCGCCTTCATCCGGCAGGTCAACCAACAGACCCAGCGCTATGCTCAGGTCATCCGCACTGCGGCGAACAGTGTGACCAACCTGGGGAACTACCCAACCAACAATTCACTGGCCGACCAACTCAAGATTGTGGCCCGTCTCATCAAAGGCGGACTGCGAACACGGGTCTACATGGTGAGCTTTGGCGGTTTCGACACGCACTCGGTACAGGTGAATGCCGGGGATACCACCACCGGGGCACATGCCGTCCTGCTGCAGCGGGTATCCGATGCCATCCGCGCGTTTCAGAACCATCTGCGAGACCTCGGCGTGGAGGAGCGGGTGATGGGTATGACATACAGCGAGTTCGGCCGACGCATCAAATCGAATTCCAGTGTTGGTACCGATCACGGCGCCGGTGCCCCGATGTTCCTGTTCGGTTCCAGTGTGGACCCGGGCATGCTGGGCGTGAATCCCTCCATACCGGCCAATGCATCGGTGAACGACAATGTGCCCATGCAGTACGATTTCCGCAGTATCTATTCCACGCTGCTGGAAAAGTGGTTCTGCCTCGACAGACCCGTTGTCGAATCGCTCTTCCCACCCAATGTGAATACGACCCTCCAAAGCCTTCCGCTGATCAAGGCAGGGGTATGCACGGGCACTACACCACCACCGCCACCTCCCGCCGGGGATGTATACCTGACCAACTATCCCAACCCATTCGTGTCACGAACGACCATCAAGTTCAAAACGGAGGGCGGATATACACTGTTGCAGATCATCGACACCTTGGGACGTGTCGTGCAGGTGCCTGTAAACCGTGATTACACGGCCGGTGTGTATACCGTCGATTTTGATGGTGAGGGTCTGCCACCCGGCATTTATTATGTCCGGTTCCAAAACGGTGTCACCCAGCAAGTGCGGGCCATGATGAAGGTACGGCCCTGAGGGTCACGGACCGGTACGCGATCAATCGCTGATCCGGTGCCCGGCATTCACCCAATCCGTTATCTTCTGCTTGTCGGCCGTTGTCAGCACGCTGTTGGGCAGCGGGGGCATGGCCGTAGGGAGGTTATCGACTGACCGGGCCTTGATCCGGTCCCAGTTGGCAACGATACTAGCATCCGTATCGAAATTCTTATTCCCGTTATTCCCCCCGTTCAAGTGGCAGGGCCCGCAGTAGCCCAGTACGAGCTGCCGTACTTGTGCAAATTTGGGCCCGTAGTTCAGGATGGAAACTTGTGCCGTATCCGTACATCCTTTTTGATTCTTTACGGTGACGACATAATTCCCCGGTGCCAGATTGGTAAACGTATTATACGACTGGTAGGCACCCGATCCGATCCGGTACTGCACGGTATCGCCCAGCGGGGCATTTACCGTGATGGTGCCGTTGTTCGAGTTTCCGATCGATTCGGTCTTGAAAAGATTGATGGTGAAATTCACCCCGGCACAGGGATCCGGCGGAGGGGGGGTGTCTGATTTATTGCAGGCGAGCACGACCAGGGCGCTGAGCGCCCCACCCGCGTAGATCTGGAAGAGGGGGAACTTCATAGAGGGAGATTCTGTAACTAATATAGTGCAATACAATCGGAAAAGGAAACAAACGCGTTAAAGGCGTTCGTGCTGACCGGATAAAAATGAATCAATGTTGCAAATATTTAATTCCCTAGTTTTGTGGCAGTGAACGATCCTCGCTACAATCCGGGACAGTGGACTGCGGCCGTGCTGATCACGGTCCTGCTGGGTTTCCAGTCAGGTATGGCCCTTCATGTTCATAGGAGCGCAGACGACTCCCTTATCGCTGCACCGGGGCCACGTGTTCAGATCGATGAGAGCTGCCTCGCCTGTCAGTATTCCGTAGCAAGTGATATTCAACTGCCGGAAGCCTTTTCGTGTCCCACTATATTTCCCGCCGGGCAGGAAGTCAAGGTCGTTGCAACTGCCTGTATACTGGAGGGGCGTTCCGTCTTTCGGGGTGTAAGAGGGCCGCCTGTCTTCTGTTGATCTTCCATGCTATCGGATCTCGTTATGACAGTGCAATACTGTCCTCATTCCTTTCGTTCAAACCATTCTACTATGAAAATCGTATTGCTATCCCTATATATCGCATTCATTCTCCCGATTCATTCTTTTTCACAGGCCGTCCCGGCCCGCCGCAGCGGCTTCTCGATAGCGGGGCGTATCACCGACTCACTCAGCGGGGAGGGGCTGGCCGGGGCCACGGTTTACATCCCCGAGATACGGACCGGTATGCAAGCCGGTTCCGATGGCCGTTACCGACTGGCAGGTATTGCCCCTGGCCATTATGTGATGGAGATCTCCCATGCCGGGTACAACACCCGGGTCGAGCATATTGATCTGGTCAGCGATCGGGAAATGGACCTCAGGCTTTCGCTGGTCATTCTAGAGAATCAGGGTGTAATCGTGACAGGAGTAACAGGTGCCATCAGCCAGCGTAAAGCTCCGTTTGCTGTAGCCTCAGTTCGTCGAGAGGCCTTCTTGCAAACTGCCGCGTCGAACATCATTGATGCGCTGACGATGGTTCCGGGCGTTTCCCAGTTGACGACGGGTCCTGCCGTATCGAAACCCCTGATCCGCGGTCTGGGATACAACCGGGTCGTTGTCGTGAATGACGGGGTCCGGCAGGAAGGGCAGCAATGGGGTGATGAGCATGGGATCGAAATCGATGAACTCAGCGTGAACAAGGTAGAGATCCTGAAGGGGCCTGCTTCCCTTTTTTACGGAAGTGATGCGCTGGCCGGAGTCGTTCATTTTATTACGCAGTCCCCTGCACCGGAGGGTACCGTCCGGGGCAACCTGTTGAGTCACTATCAGTCCAACAACGGTTTGCTTGCGGCAACTGCCCAGGTGAGCGGCAACCGGAACGGTTGGAACTGGAACCTGTATGGCTCCGGCAAGACAGCAGGTGATTACCGTAACCGGTATGATGGCCGCGTATTGAATTCCCGGTTCAACGAACGGAACTTCGGCGGTTATGCCGGCATCAATCGTAACTGGGGTTACAGCCACCTCATCTTCACGCGCTTCAATCAATCCATAGGCATGGTGGAGGGTGACCGCGACCCGTTGGGTCGGTTTCTGTTGTTCGCAGGTTCCCCCCTGGAGCGTGTGGCAACGGCTACAGACCTCAAGGGCAGAGACCCCTTGCTACCCAGGCAGGGTATCCATCACACGCGGTTGGTGTCCGATAACAACATGGCCATAGGGAGAAATCGCTTGAAATTCAATGTCGCATGGCAGCACAACCGGCGTCAGGAATACGGCGATCCGGAAGCACCGGATGACACCGAACTGTTCTTCGACCTGTCGACCTTGAATTATTCCGTGCAGTGGCAATTTCCCCAGCAGCGGGAATGGCACTCCACCATCGGTATGAATGGCATGCGGCAGCAGAACCGGAACAAGGGGGAGGAGGTCCTGATCCCTGAATACAGGTTGTTCGATGTGGGGCTTTTCGTATTTACGGAGCGGCAATTCCGGAATACCACCCTAAGCGGCGGACTCCGATTCGACAGCCGTTCGGTGAATGGCGATCCCTACAGCGAAGGGACCGAGGTCAAGTTCACGGAGCTGAAGCGGCGCTTCTCGACGGTTTCCGGCAGTGTCGGACTCAGTTGGGAGCCTTCGGAGAAATGGGTCCTCAAAGCCAATATCGCCCGAGGGTTCCGGGCTCCCACGCTGGCGGAACTTTCCAGTAATGGCGCACATGAGGGTACCAACCGCTACGAGTATGGCGTTTCCTCCCTTCGTGCTGAGACCAGTTTGCAATGGGACGCGGGTGCTGAGCTCAATACAGCGCATGTGAGCCTCGGCCTGTCCGCCTTCTACAACGGGATCGAGGATTTCATTTTCTACCGCAAGCTTCTTTCGGTCGGTGGCGGCGACTCCCTGGTCCAAGTTGACGGGGAGGATCTGTTTGCGTTCGAGTTCAACCAGCAGCGGGCCCGGCTCCTCGGACTGGAAGCCACGATCGACCTGCATCCGCATCCCCTCGACTGGCTTCACGTGGAGAACAGCTTTTCCTTCGTCAACGGGCGATTCATCGTTCCGGTGGATGGAAGTCGTGACCTGCCACTCATCCCGCCTGCGCGCTGGCGGGGAGAGTTCCGTGCCGACATCAAAAAACTGGGGAAATGGGGACGGAACGGTTATGTACGGTTGCAGGCGGAGCACCAGTTCGCCCAGAACCGGGCATTCACAGGCTATAATACGGAGACCGCGACACCAGCCTATACACTGGTGCATGCGGGTGCCGGTCTGGATGTGACCGGCCGGGGAAAGAGGCCACTGTTCAGTCTGCATCTTTCCCTAATGAACCTGACCGATGTGGCCTATCAAAATCACCTCAGCCGTCTGAAATATGCAGATGAGAATCCGGTGACAGGCCGGGTCGGGGTTTTCAATATGGGACGTAATTTCTCCCTGAAATTGAATGTGCCGCTGACGTTCAGCCGGTGATGAACACTTCGAGATTTCTTTCCGCATGTGGGCGGTTGGTTTTTATGGCTAATTTTGTGTATGGATCTTTCCATCAATACCCCGGCGTTGCTTTTTCCGGCCATCACGCTCCTGCTGCTGGCGTATACCAATCGCTTTCTGGCCCTGGCCAATCTGATACGCAAATTGCATGATGAGTACATGGGTGGACAGAAGAATCACCGGGTCCTGCATCAGATCTACAGCGTCCGGCGAAGGATCCATTATATCCGCAGCATGCAGGCTCTGGCGGTCTTCAGTTTTCTGTGCTGTGTGGCCTGTATGTTTTGTATTTACAGGACATGGGCTGTTGCGGCGGAACTCATTTTCGCGGGCAGTCTGTTAAGCCTTCTGCTATCCCTGGTGATCTCCTTGTTGGAGATCTTTTTGAGTACCAAGGCTCTGGAGCTCGAGCTCAGCGATATGGAGGAGTTGGAGCGCACTGGATTTTTCTCTTCCTTCCTGCCAGGCGGAACGGAGCAAAAGGGGCCTTAATTTTGTCACTTGCCGATGAACAGTTCCATAGCGATATTCACAGTGCTGCTGGTAGCGGTTTCTTGCTCAAAGGGCGGAGCATCGACCGAGCCGCCGGAGGGAGGTCCACACCTGAACAATCCCACCGATACCATACCGCCATCTCTGGTCATCAGCACACCTGTTCCCGATCAGGTCTTCCAAAGCGGGAGTACGGTCACGGTTTCCGGGCGTATCACGGACGATCTGGGGTTGTACCGGGGTACCATCCGCATTACGCAGGATGGTACGGGATTCCTTCTGCGGGAGCAAGCCTACGAGATTCACGGCATTCTGTCCTACGCATACAGCCTCGCCCAGCCGATCACCGTTACGTCCGCAACGGAATATACCGTCACAGTTCGTTTTGAGGATCATGGGAACAATGCCGTCAGCCGGTCCGTAAAATTCAAGGTGAATCCCTGAGTTCAATCGCGTTTCATCCGTTCCAAAAGCCGCATCCAGTTGCCTCCGTTGTAAATGGATGTGATGCCCCGTTTGCGCAACATCCGCAGCGCCTGTTTACTCCGTTGTCCGGTACTGCAGCACAGGATCAGGGGGCGATCGACCCGTTGTAATCCGTCGCTTCCCGCTCCGATCCGGTCCAGCGGGATGTTCAGCGCTTCGGGGATATGTCCCCCGTCAAATTCACGGGGGGTCCGTACATCAATAATGAGTGCCCCTTG
>JBJOMF010000204.1:0-4753 GCA_046052505.1 Bacteroidota bacterium
AACGATCCCTTCGGTACCATCCATTGCAATCGTTCGCACGCTGTCCTCACCCAGGTGTTGCTGTACCTCCAGAACGAGGATGTCACCATTCTCCTTTTTCAGCTCCAGGGAATTGTAGATCTCAGGAAGGACCTTGTCGAATTGCACGTCGATGACCGCGCCGATGACCTGCTTAACTTTTCCAACGTTTGCCATAATTGCGTTTTCGGTTTGAATGGATCGCCCGGAGGGGGATGCCGAATAAGTAGGCTGCCTTTCCCAGAGGAAAAACACCCCTGTTTTCAGGCCGCAAAGGTAAGGGCGGCCATATTATCGGCCAAAAAAGGAGGCCCGGAAAAGCCCCCGCTGGTACCAGCGTCGGATTCGGGGAAAAATCGTTGAAAACCAGCCCCGGATTAGCCACCTGGATGCAAGACCGGCCCCTTTCGGATGATGATGCCGATCGAGGTGACCACGAAGCAACCGACCTGAAGTTTCAGGTGCACTTCCTGTCGGTGTGGCGCTACATCCACCTGAAAATCTTCCGGCCAACCGCCAATGGAAAAATCGAGTTCCTCCACGAAATGTCCATCGGCACGCAATTCGGCCACCAACCGGTCGATATCGCGGTGACGGAACAATACGGTGGGATTGTCATTCTGGGTCAGATTATTGGAACTCAGATTGAATTCCGTGGTATGCACGGCCCAGCCCCCTGGCTTGAGAGTCCGGAGCTGGTCCTTTAAAAACTGAAGCCCTTTTTCGAGAGTGCCCAGGTGCTCCAGAGCACAGCTCGACCAATTGAAATCAAAGTCGCGCAAGTCATCCGGGATCGCTGTCATGTCTACCGCCCGGTAACGGACCCGCTCTTGCAGGATCGCATCCGGCACCAGCCCCCGCGTGTTCAGGGACTCGAGACCGAAACAAAGCTGATCGGCCTGCGTCCAGCCCGCTTCAATGCCCCGCTCTGGAAAGAGATCCGTCGCCAGGATCTCGCAGCCATATGCCGCGAACAGGGAGGGGGCCGGTTCGGTGCCGACCGCAAACACCAATCCTTTTTTTCCCGGTGCGATGCACCCCCGCTCCCAGAGCGCCTGCATGTTGTAAACAAACTCCCACTGCTTTCGATGAAATCGGGGCGCCTCTCGCAACTCCCCGCACCACCGCAGATACCAGTCGGCATGAACATCCTGCGCCTTGCACAGTTCCGAACGCCGTCGGCCGGCGTCCTGGGTAAACCGTTGCTTCCATTCTCGTTCAGACATACACTCAGATTTGAAGTAACATACGATAAACCTGCAGATACTGCTGCACGTTTCGTTTCCACTGGAATGCCTGCCCCCGCTGGCGTATCTTTTCGGCCAGTCCCTTCTCGGCCCAGGCTTTCATACCTGCACGGAACACCTGTTGCATCCGGTCGCCGTCGAAATCTCGGAAATAAAAGGCGACATCCCCTCCGATCTCAGGCAATGCAGTCCGGTCGGCTAGAAAGATCGGCTTCCCGAACTGCATGATCTCGGCCACGGGGGCCCCGAACCCTTCGGCCAGAGAAGGATGCAGCAGCGCCAAACAATGTTCATAGTACCAGGCTTTTTCCGACTCGGTTACCGGACCGGTGATGCGTAACCGTTCCGACACGCCCAAACGATCCGCCTGCTCCCGGATGGCTGTAACATAATCCGGCTCATCAAGGCGGCCGGCGATTACCAGTTCCAGGTTTGGATCCCGGAGCAGCGGCAACAGCACCCCTTGATTTTTCTTCCGGTTAACATACCCGATGCTGAAAAGAAACGGCCGTTCAGGCCGGTATGAGTCCGGACCCAACCGGGGTTGTTCCACCCGATGGGTGCCGTTATGAATGACATATACCGGCTTGCCGTCTACCCGGCAGTGACGGTAGACATCCTGTCTACAGAACTCGGAAATGCAAACAATGGCATCAGCCCGATCGATGAGCCCTTGGGTATGAGCCAGACTGCGTTCCTGTTCCTCCCTGGGCTTGCCCTCATGCAGCGCATTGAGGTCGTGCACCGTGAGCACTATCCGGGTCTGTTTGTGTTTTCGGACATCCGGAACAATACGGCCCGACTGAAAGGGTGCATGCCAGATGTCCGCCCTCGGGTGCCTGGCAGGAAAAAGGCCAAAAAGCCGGCGACGGTCCCGAACCCGGTGATGCGATCGCGGGAAAGCCTGCAGGGCAGATGGAGGCAGAAAAAAGGATATCCGCAACTGCGGATCATCGTGCAACAGGTCAGCCAGCCCGTTACCGAGGTTCAGACAATAATGGTACAACCCGGAATGGGGGTGACGCATCAGGTCGCAGTCGAGCACGATCCGCTTTCGCCCATCAAACATGATTAAATTAAATATAGTATAAGCGTACCAGTTGACTGCGGGGAAAGGAACGAAAAAAAATCGGGATGGCATCGGATAAATATCAGGACCAAGAAGGATTTTTTAACTAATATTTGCCCCGATCGGAATCGATTCAACCTGCATGCACCGGATCCTGTTCGACTGCGAACGAATGAAATATCCCGACACGGGCCTGTACCATTACTGTCTCAATCTGGGGCGGTACCTGGAACACCATGCCCGACTCGGATCGGAGGAGATCTGCTTCTACGCTCCGCCGGGTGAGCAACCCGGACAATCGGAGAGATCGCAGCATCTCCGGCAGCATCCACTCCACAAATTCCGGATGCCGCACCTTCAACATGCAGCTATCTGGCATGCCACCTACCAAAACACGCATTATATGCCCTTCCGCGACCGGCGGGTGAAAGTGGTGCTATCGATTCACGACCTGAATTTCCTGTATGATGATCGCAAAGCGGACTGGAAGAAGCAAAAATACCTGCGGCATGTACAACGGCTTGTGGACCGCGCCGATGCGATCGTTTGTGTATCGGAATTTAGCCGGACGGATGTAGCCCGGCACCTGCATACAGGAAAAAAAACCGTAGCGGTGATCCACAACGGGACCAACCTGCTGGATGCCCCGGAACTGGGGCCCCGTTCCTACCGCCCCATGAAACCCTTTCTGTTCTCCATCGGGGTGATCCATCCAAAGAAGAATTTCCATGTGCTGCTACCCTTACTGCAGCGTAACACCCTGGAGCTCCTCATAGCCGGCCGGCCGGATGACCGGGACTATCTGACACAGATCCGGAAACAGGCAAGTCGGCTGGGTGTGTCGGATCAACTGCATGTACTCGGCACTGTATCGGAAAAAGAAAAATCATGGTACTTCAACCACTGTGAGGCGTTCGCGTTCCCCTCCCTTTCGGAAGGTTTCGGATTGCCGGTGGTGGAAGCGATGAGCTGCGGAAAACCCCTTTTCCTGTCTGAACGCAATGCCCTTCCTGAGATCGGCGGGGAAGTGTCCTTCTATTTCCGGAACTTCGAACCGGAGCACATGCAACAGGTTTTCGCAACGGGCATGTCGCAATTCACCGACCTGTCATTCCGGCAGCGGATCCGGGAACGAAGCCTATCGTTCAACTGGCATCGGGCCGCCAAACGATACTGGGATGTGTACCGGTCGCTGTACTGATCCCTATCCACCAAATCATTCATGTTGAAACGAACACCCGTATATCGAAGGCTCCTGCTGTATGTACGCCCTGCGCGCCGATTCGTCATACCCTTCTCTGCCTTCACGCTCCTGGCCGTAGTTTTCAGTATTTTCCAATTCGCACTCATCATTCCCTTGCTGAATGTACTGTTCGATCCTTCGAATGGCGGGGAAGGCGCCACGGTACCGGCCTTTTCCCTTTCTACGGCTTTTATCCGCGACCTGTTCTTCTACGAAGTCCACCGGCTGCGCCGGATTGATCCGGTTTATTCCCTGTATTTTATCACGGCCATTATCGTTTGCTCGGTAGTGCTGACAAACCTGTTCCGTTACCTGGCCCAACGAACCCTTATCCGCGCCCGCACGTTACTGGTAAAACGGGTCAGAGAAGCCGTGTTTGAAAAGATCCTGCGGCTCGATATGGCCTATTTCTCGCGGGAGCACAAAGGCGATCTGATCTCTCGGATGAACGCGGATGTATTCGAGATCGAGTCGGTGTTCGCACAGTCGCTGGAGGTGCTATTCCGGGAACCGGCGCAGGTGCTGGGTTTCTTCATCGCTCTCTTTGCTATTTCGACGGAATTGACCCTTTTCACCCTCCTGATCATCCCGCTGTCGGCCCTTGGTATTGCGGCCGTTCAGCGAAAACTCAAACGGGATGCGACAGAAGCACAGGCATCGATTGGCCGGTTACTGACGATTATGGACGAGACCCTTACCGGTATGCGGATCATTCGGGCCTTCAATGCCACCGCCTTCACGGAACGAAAATTCAGGGAAGAGAACGACCGGTACCGCCTGGCCAGTTTGCAGGGTTTTCGTCGCAGGGAAATGGCCCCGGCCTTTTCGGAGGCGGCAGGGGTACTGGTCGTGGCCGGCATCCTGGTTTATGGAGGGACACTGATCCTGAAAGGGGGAGACAATGCCTCCGGGATCACAGCGAGCGCATTCATTGCATTCATTGCCATTTTCTCTCAGGTGCTCCGTCCGGCCAAGGCGCTGGTCATTGCCGGCGCCAATATCCAGCGGGGTCGCGGGGCGGGAGAACGGATCCTGGAGGTGCTGGACAAGCCCGTATCGATCCGGGACCGGGACGATGCCGTGGAATTGCAGGGATTCCAAAAAGGTATTTCCTTCCGAAATGTTGATTTTTCCTACAACGAAATGCCTGTTTTGCAGGATATCAGTTTCGAGATC
>JBJOMF010000205.1:0-2632 GCA_046052505.1 Bacteroidota bacterium
CCTTTGCCATGCCAATGATCAGATGCAGGTGCCGGTGGGGGATTCGTTTCACCTGTTCCAGCAGTTCGGTGATGCCATTACGGTTGTGGGCCACATCGAGAACAAGCAGGGGATTCCGGTGCAGCACTTCCCACCGGCCATGTAAGCCGGTACGGCTGCGCACCTCACGCAGGCCGGTCTCTACGGCCTGTTCCGGTACCGTCCAACCTTTCTCTCGCAGAACATCCAGGGCTTTCAGTACGGTCAGCAGATTATGGGTCTGATAGATACCGGGGAGATCCAGCTGATAGGTGATGGATTCGTCGTTTCGTAAATCCCTCACGTCGGCCACAAGGTATCCGTCGTTCCATTCGGAGGACAGCACCGTTCGGGTTTCGGCGGCCAAGTGCAGCACGCTGTTGCAGTCCGATGCCCGCCGCTCGAATACCGACCGTGTTTCGGGAAGGGTTTCACCGATCACGACCGGGATGCCTGGCTTGATGATCCCCGCCTTCTCGCCCGCTATCGCCGGAAGGGTAGCACCCAACAGGTTCATATGATCCCATCCGATATTGGTGATCACGGATACTTCCGGGAGGATCACATTCGTGCTGTCAAGTCGCCCCCCCAGACCCACTTCAATGACCGCAATGTCCACCTGCTCGCGGGCAAAATGCTCAAAGGCCATGGCAACGGTGATCTCGAAAAAGCTCGGTTCGATGCGTTCGATCAGCGGCCTGACCCGATCGGTGAAGTCCACTACAACGGGTTCCGGGATCATGCGGCCATCGATGCGGATCCGCTCCCGGAAGTCTTTGAGGTGCGGGGACGTGTACAGGCCCGTCTTGTAGCCGGCAGCTTGCAGGACTGACGCGAGCATATGACTGACCGAGCCCTTTCCATTCGTTCCGGCGACGTGGATGCTTTTGAATTGGTGCTGCGGGTCTCCCAGTTCCTTGCACAGAAGCAGGGTGTTGTTCAGGTCGTTCTTGTATGCAGCGGGTCCGATGCGGCTGAACATCGGCAGACGGGTGAAGAGATATTCCAGCGTCTCGGCGTATGACATGCCGCAAAGATGCGCATTCCGGATGAGACGGGATTGGAGCACGGCTCAGTTCACTCGGAAGTTGAACTGTACCGTCAGCATCGACTCATGGTCAGATTTGTCGAAGCGGATGTTCTGCAGGTATTGGATGATGGCCTCCTTGTAGGCATTGCTGCTATTGGAGGATCCTTTGGCGATGCTCATGAATTTGCCCATTCCCTCGGGTGATACGAGTACATTGGCGTATATGACAGCCTGATCCAGGTCCCCTTCAAACGAGTAATAACGTACGATCTTTCGGTCGCCCCGGGTGACGCGAGGGCCATTCCCGGTTCCACTGCCCGTGCCGTTGCCGCCTCCTGCGCCATCGCCCGCGCCTCCGCCGGTACCACCGCCCTTGCCAACACCGGCTCCGGTGCCCGAACCGCCGGGCCGTTCATAATCGTCCGTTGAGCCGCCTCCCCGTCCGGCACCGGTGGTCGTTCTGCCCAGCACGGCCTTGGGCCGTGGCGGTGCGGGGGGGGCAACGGTGGGTTTGGGAGGTGATTTTTCGGGCGACTTGTTCGCCACCCGTTTGGCTTCGGGCGTAACGACGGTCGGTTTCGCGATCGCGGGGCTCTCACTGTTTTTGTCTTCCTCCAGTTCCCTGGAGTCTTCCCGCTCGCCGGGTGCCGGAAGTACTGCCGGGGCCATACCTGCAGTCCCGGAAGCCTGTACCGGATTTCCGCCGCCTCCCCCGCCGTCCTTTTCCGTTTCCGGAAGAGGATCCTCCGGCAGGTTGAGCTCCACCTCGATACCGGGCTGCTGTACCAACTTTTCCACCTGGGGCATTTCCCAGCGCAAAAGGAAAAGCAGGAGCACCAACATGCCCGCTACTCCCGCTGTGATCAGGGAAGCCTGTCGGCGTTGTTTGATCTCCAGATTGGCTGACATCGCAATTGCGTAGTTCATGCAAAAATACTTTTGTGTGCTTCGCCGGGGGCTGCAAGGTTGTTCACAGCTGTTCATAACGGTGCAAACACCATGCAACGTGCTTCCGGCTTGGCATACAAAATGTTAAAATCATGTTTTACACGAAGCGGCGGTAGAGTGAAAAAGGAGCGAGGCGCATGATGCGGGCGATCAGCGCCCATCGGCGGCTGATGAAAGCCCTGCGTTTACGGCCTTCGATGGCGCGGATGATCTGCCGGGCGGCCTTATCCACCGGTACAACCCAGAAAAGTCCGTCACCGAGTGCCATGCGGGTGTTGACGAATCCGGGTTCCGTCACGGTAATGGTGATCGGCAGTTTCATCCGGTGGGCCTTGATGGCAAGTCCTTCCAGGTAATTCGATTGATAAGCCTTGGAAGCATTATAGGCCGGGGCGAGGCTGCCACCCCGATGTGCAGCGACCGATGAGATGGCAGCCAACTGTCCATGGCCCTGCCGAACAAAATGATTGAAGCCCCAGTTGGCAAGGGCCGTAAAGCCTTCCACGTTGGTATCGATGGTGCATTTGTCCAACTCCCAGGAGAGATCGTCAGCAGGCAGTCCGATCCCAGCGCTTATCACCAGGATGTCCAGTCCGCCCAGCCGGCTCACCAGGGCTTCGAGCTCGGTTACCCGAT
>JBJOMF010000206.1:0-3622 GCA_046052505.1 Bacteroidota bacterium
GATTACTTCATCGATGCCGCCTACGAGGCCGGCATGGTGTTACTGGGCACCGAGGTAAAATCCCTTCGGGATGGCAAGGCCGTCTTCACCGACAGTTATTGTGTGATCCGACAAGGCGAGATCTGGGTCCGTTCCCTGCATATCGCCCCCTACTCTCATGGCACCGCGAATAACCACGACCCGCTCCGCGACCGCAAACTGCTGCTGCAAAAGAGAGAGATCAGAAAAATAGAAGCGCGACTGAAAGAAAAGGGATATACGCTCGTCCCACTTCGGATTTTCTTCAACGAGAAGAATCTGGCCAAGATCGAGATCGGGCTGGTACGCGGCAAAAAAACCCATGACAAACGGGATACGATCCGGCAGCGGGATGTGGAACGGGAACTGCAGCGGTACAAACGCTGACTGTGTACAAGTTCCGGAAGGCCGACCCGGTTTTTTCACGATCTTCCGCTCTGTGATACGTACGGTCGCCTCCCTTCTGCTGCTGCTCGCAGGAACCCTTTCAGGAACCGCACAGAACGTGTTCGGATTCTGGTACGGAACCGGTGTCGTACGTACCAACCAGTCAACGGACAATTACCTGATGGAACTCGTGCTTCAACCGCAGGGAAATCAGGTGAAAGGCATTCTCAATTATTATTTCCGGGATGCCTTCCGCAGTGTGGCCGTAAAAGGCGATTATTCCGCATCGACGCGGCAACTGAACCTGTACGATATCCCGGTCACCTATTTCGGCTCCCGTAAGGGCTTTGAGATGGACTGCAAGATGGACCTCACCGGCAGCCTTCGTGTGGCCCAGGCCGGCTCCCGGCTCTTCGGCTCACTGCGGCCCCAGGCCGATCACAAATACATGTGCCCGGAGGTCCGCTTCAATTTTCAGCTCAATTCCGAGGCCAGTCAGGGAGATTCCGTACTCATGGCCATCAGCCAGTTCAAGGAAACCTATCAAATCTGGACCCCGGCCCTTTCGGATACGATATACGGCAAGGTCGCCCGTCCGAAGAAAGTGGTCGATCCGGAGATCGAACAACAATTCTCAGAACGGAAGACCGAGGTAATCCAGGAGATCGAGGTGTCCGCGGATACGATCCTGGTATCGATCTATGACAACGGGGAGGTGGACGGGGACAGGATCTCCCTTTTTTACAACCAGGAACTGATCCTTCAAAGCCAGAAACTCACTCACAAATCCATCCGCTTCCGTCTTCCGGTTCAGCCAGGTGGGGACGGAAATGAACTTTCCATGTTCGCGGAAAACCTGGGGCTGATCCCGCCGAATACAGCCCTTATGGTCATTCAGGATGGCAGTACGCGCCATGAGCTGTCGGTTTCGAGCAATCTGGAGAAGAATGCGTCCATCCGGATCAGAAAGCGACCGTCTCCCTGAACGGGTCAGAACAATTCCGGTTGCGCATCGGCACCCGTACCCTTCACCCACTCCATCTCGGTCGATTTGCTGTAATCCGCCAACCGGGTGCCTACGGTACGATAACCGGTAACCTCCGTGATCTTGGCGATCTTGATCTTTCCGCGGCGGACCTGTGCACCCCGTCCCTGTTGCATGGCCAACAGCGGCTCCGTGGCCGTTGTAACGGCTTCAACATAATTGCCTTCCCCTTCCTTGATGAACAGGAAGGGGGTTTTCAGGGTACTGGTCTCGATCCGGAATCGCTTTACCATGAACTGCTTATTCTTCATGTCGGCATAGACCGCCGAGATGACCTTTTCGGGCATGAATTTTTCAATGAGCACGACCTTCTCCGCATCCAACTTCTGCGTGAGTTCCTGATCGGTGACCTCATAGTTGCCATCACGATAGACGACCAGGATTCGATCTTCCGTTTCGAAAGTCCCGAGAAACTGCCCCTTGCCGTCGGTGTTCAGGCGACCGAACTGATCGTCGTACCAGAGTTTCTTACCTGCAAGGGTCGAACGGCCCGCTTCGAGAAGTTTGACGCTTCGGATCGGGTATTTCGTAACGGTGATCCCCTTACTGCTGCGACCGGTGATCTCCAGATCCGCGAAATCATATTCAAACTCTTTCTTGTGCGCCTTGCAATCCGCTTTGAGAACCACACGTACCCGCTCTGCCTCGCCATTGGCATTGACGGTGAAATAATTCACCCGGTTCCGCTCCTCCCCCGTCGTAAGGTCATACTCCTTGTCACGCGTGACACCGGTGACGTTGAAGCGTTTCGCGAAGCTCTTTCCGGTCCCGGCATCGGTGTAGATCATATTATAGGTGGTACGTTCGTCATTCTTCTGAAACACGGCTGCATGCAGGATGTCCTTCCCGATAAAGGTCTTATCGGCTACTTTCACCACTTTCATGATACCCCGCCGGGTAAAAACGATGACATCATCTAGATCAGAGCATTCGAACAGAAGCTCATCCTTTTTGAGTCCCGTACCGATGAATCCCTCCTCCCGGTTCACATACAGTTTGGTATTGGCGATCGCCACGCTCTTGGCCTCGATAACCTCGAAGGCCTTGATCTCCGTGCGACGCTCCCGGCCTTTTCCATACTTCTTCAGCAGCCCTTCGAAATAGGCAACGGCATAATCCACGAGGTGAGCCAGGTCGTTCTTAACCTGCCTGATCTCGGCCTCAAGACCCCGTATCTGTTCGTTCAGTTCATCGATATCGAGTCGGTAGATCCGGCGAACCGGCTTCTCGGTCAGCTTGACGATATCCTCCCGCGTGATACCCCGTTTCAGTTGCTTCAGAAAGGGATCGAAGGCCTTGGCAATGGCCTCCAGGACCTTTTCCCAACTGTCATGCTTTTTCTCCAGCTCCTTGTAGATCTTTTCCTCGAAGAAGATCTTCTCCAGCGAGGTATAGTGCCATTTTTCCTGCAATTCGCCCAAGCGGATCTTCAATTCCTGTTCGAGCAGGTCTTTGGTCTTGTCTACCGACAGCCTGAGCAGGTCTTGCACCCCGAGGAACCGGGGTTTCTGTTCCACGATCACGCAGGCGTTGGGAGAGATCGAGATCTCACAATCGGTGAACTTGTACAAGGCATCGATGGTGATGTCCGGAGAGATACCGGGCGCCAGATCGACCTGGATCTCAACCTCGGCCGCAGTATTGTCCGTCACTTTCCGCACCTTGATCTTGCCCTGATCGTTGGCCTTGACGATCGATTCCATCAATTGGGTTGTCGTAACCCCATAAGGTACACTGCGAATGACCAGCGTCTTTTTGTCCAGCTCCTCGATATGGGCCCGCACTTTCACTTTTCCGCCGCGCTTGCCCTGGTTGTACTCCGCCACATCGATCATGCCGCCCGTGAGAAAATCAGGATAGAGCTCAAACCGGCGGCCCCTGAGATATTTTACAGATGCCTCAATGAGTTCGCAGAAGTTATGCGGCAGGATCTTGGTGGACAGGCCCACTGCGATGCCATCGGCCCCCTGTGCCAGAAGCAGCGGGAACTTGACCGGCAAGGTGACCGGCTCATTCTTTCGGCCGTCGTAGCTCAGCTGCCATTCGGTCGTCTTGGGATTGAACACCACCTCGAGGGCGAACTTGCTGAGACGGGCTTCTATGTAGCGGGCCGCGGCAGCCTCGTCGCCGGTCCGAACATCACCCCAGTTTCCCTGTGTATCGATGAGCAGG
>JBJOMF010000207.1:0-2558 GCA_046052505.1 Bacteroidota bacterium
CGGCGTTCCATAAAATCCCGTGGCGGGTGCGAGCATAACGGTTTGCTCCTCGTAGGAGAACTCCTCCAGCAACCACTGGCAGAACTTGTCAGAATCGTCGATCGGCAGCCGGGCGATGGCATAAAATGCGCCTCCGGGATTCGGGCAGAACACACCCGGCATGGCGTTGAGTCGGGCAACGAGCCGGTTGCGCCGGGCGAGGTACTCCGACTTGGGCTTTTCGAAGTAAGAGGCCGGCAGGTCGATGGCGGCCTCTCCCAGGATCTGGGCCAGCCCCGGTGGACTGAGCCTGGCCTGTGCGAATTTCAGGGCGGTATCATACACGCTTTTGTTCTTCGTGACGAGGGCCCCGATGCGGGCCCCGCAGGCGCTGTATCGTTTGCTGATCGTATCCATCAGCAGCACGTGTTGCTCCATGCCGGGAAGGTGCATGGCACTGACATAGTCGCCATCGTAGCAAAATTCCCGATAGGCCTCATCGCTGAACAGGTAGAGGTCGTGCTTCAGACAGATCTCTTTCAGTGCCTCCATCTCGGCGCGGCTGTAGAGGTAACCCGTAGGGTTGTTGGGACTGCAGATCACGATGGCCCGGGTCCGCTCAGTGATCACCTTTTCGAAGGCGGCTATGGGTGGCAGCGCGAAACCGGTATCGATGGAAGCGGTAATGGGAACGACCCGTACGCCGGCGGCACAGGCGAATCCATTGTAGTTGGCGTAAAAGGGCTCGGGGATGATCACTTCATCGCCGGGGTTGAGGCAGGTGAAGAAACCGAAAAGGATGGCTTCGCTGCCTCCGGTGGTGATGAGGATCTGGTCGTGCGACACATCGATTCCCACACTCTTATAATACTGTACCAGTTTCCGGCGATAGCTTTCATTGCCGGCGCTGTGGCTGTATTCCAGCACGCGGATGTCGGCATTCCGTACCGCCTCCAGAATGGCGGGCGGGGTTTCGATATCAGGTTGTCCGATATTCAGGTGGTAGACACGGATGCCCTTTTTCTTGGCGGCCTCCGCATAGGGTACCAGTTTGCGGATGGGGGAGGGGGGCATCTGCTGCCCCCGCTGGGAAATGGTAAGCATAGGGCAAAGGTAATGAACACCTGAATCCCCCTTCCAGGATCAAATCAAGTACCTTCGGCCGGCGATGCGTTCCCTGTTCGGAAAACAACTCCTGTTGGCCCTTGCCGGCCTTCTTCTTTTTCAATCCGTTTCGGGTCAGCTCTGTACGGGCAGCCTGGGCGATCCCGTGGTGAACATTGATTTTGGCAATGGCACCGATCCCGGTTATGCCTATGTGCCATCCGGGGCCTACACCTATACCACCTCGTCCTGTCCGGGCGACGGATTTTATACGATCACCCGTTCATCGACCGCCTGCTTCAACAATACCTGGCATACCGTCACCGATGACCATACCGGCAACGGCGCCTTTCTGCTGGTGAACGCCTCATTTACGCCGGGCGATTTCGTCCTGACCACTGTGTCGGGTCTTTGTCCCAATACGACTTACGAATTCTCCGCCTGGGTGCTCAATATCCTTATACCCACGGCCGGCATCAGACCGGATATCACATTTTCCGTGGAAACTGCCGGAGGTGCCGTGCTGAACCAGTACAATACGGGCGGAATACCCGGAACCGCCGCACCCCAGTGGAAACAGTACGGATTCTTTTTTACGACCACTCCGGGAAATACCTCCGTGGTACTTCGCATGCGGAACAATGCGCCGGGTGGCTTTGGCAACGACCTGGCGCTGGATGATATCAGCTTCCGTCCCTGTGGGCCTTCGGTGACGGCATCTATCGCAGGTATTTCCGATCCGTTTCGGGTCTGTATCCGTGACCAGCGCGTGTATCGGTTTACATCAACGCTCTCCGTCGGTTATGCCAACCCCTTTTTCCAATGGCAGCAGAGCGCGGATACAGGGCGGAGCTGGTCGGACCTACCGGGCGCCCGCGACGATATCTGGCTGCGGCCTGTCGGAAGCGCCGGAGTATACCTGTACCGGCTCACAGTGGCTGAGGGTGGTAACGAGTCTTTCCCGGGCTGTCGCATCGCTTCCAATACCATTCGGATCGATGTGGTGCCATCGCCGCTGGTGCGTGCAGGTCCCGATCGGGTCGTCGTTGTCGGTGATTCGATCCGCCTTCAGGGTTTTGCGGCCGGCGACAGCCTTTCCATACATTGGGATCCCCCCGATCGGCTCAGCGATCCGCTGCGGCTTGATCCGGAATTGCGGCCCGATCGCGACCGATTGTATCGGCTCACGGCGAGTACTCCTCTGGGCTGCACCGCCTCGGATGAAACAATCGTGAAGGTCGTGGGTGACCTGTATGTGCCGACCGCCTTCACGCCCAATGGCGACGGACGTAACGACCAGTGGACGATCCCGTATCTGGATGTGCTGAGCGGGGCGCGGGTACAGGTATACAATCGATATGGTCGGTGTGTATATGAAACCGTTGCCGGTGTGGTGCGCTGGGATGGCAAGGTAAACGGCGAGCCCCAGTCGACCGGGGTGTATGTCTACCAGATCCGGTTCGCGGATGGACGCC
>JBJOMF010000208.1:0-18863 GCA_046052505.1 Bacteroidota bacterium
GCGAGCGAAAGGCTTTCCTCATCACCCCCGAATATCTGAATGCCAACCGGCCGCTCCTCCTCGAAGATGTCGAGTTTCTTTCGGCTCTTGATCGCATCACGGATCAGTCCTTCCGATGAGATGAATTCGGTGTACATCAGATCGGCACCCTTGTCCTTGCAGACTGAACGGAACGGCGGATCGCTTACATCCTCCATCGGCGCGAGCAGGAGTGGAAAATCGGGAAGGGCTATGTTACCTATCTTTACCATGCCAAGCGGCAAAATTACTGCCTTAAACCGGAGTTTCCCAATGCTCGACTTCCTGAAGCACAAACCGCCTTTCACGCAGTTGGTCATCCTGCTGTGCGTCGTACTGGTCAGTATGTTCGTTGTCGGGATGTTCGGTATGCTTGCGGTTTCCGCCATTACGGGCGTCAGCATTCAGGGGTCGGACCAACTGGCGAAACTGGATCTCAGTCGCCCCGATGCCCTCGCTTTTCTGCGGGGTATGCAACTCGTTCAGTTCTTCAGCATGATGGTGGTACCTGTGTGGTTCTGTGCCCGTATTTTCTCGGATCAGACCCGAGAGTATCTCTGGCTTCGTCGTCCCTCCCGGATGGGTTATTTTCTGGTCGGAGCCGTGTTACTTATTGCGGCCATTCCGCTCACCAACCTTCTGGGGGAGATCAACCGCGGGATCGAGTTCCCGAAAGCCATGGCCGAGTGGATGCGGGCAAAGGAGGCCGATGCCGAACGAACGGTGCGCGCCCTGCTCTCACAGCGGGGGGCCGGCGCATTGCTGCTGAACCTGCTGTTCATCGCCGTGCTGGCCGCGGTCGGCGAAGAGCTGCTCTTCCGTGGTATGGTTCAGCGGCTGTTGATCCGATGGTCCCGCCGGATATGGGTGGGCATCGTAGTCACAGCGATCATCTTTTCGGCCATGCACCTGCAGTTCTATGGCTTTCTTCCGCGCTTCGTGCTGGGGATCTTGCTGGGGGTCATTTACTGGTACAGCGGCAGTCTCTGGGTGGCCATCCTCGCCCATTTCGTATATGATGCCGTGCTGATCGTCGCCGCATCGTTTCGCCCGGAACTGCTCGATCAGGATAGTGCCGGTACGGTTACCGAACTGCTGCCTGCGGGTTTACTGAGTCTGGCAGTCATCGCGGGTCTCTGGTATTGGATGAGGCGTCGTTCAAATTCCGATTATTCGTCCGCCTATGGGGATGAGGATGCGGCGGTAAACAAATTTCCCTTCTAAGCCATGGGATTCAACTGGCCTACGTTCCGGAAAAGGGCCCTCACGGCGTTGGTATTCGTCGCTGTAATGCTGGCAGGTCTGTTATGGGATCCCTGGAGTTTCCTGGCCTTGTTCACCCTGATCCATTTCGGTTGCTGGCAGGAATACTTGCGGCTGGTGGAACTGATCGCCAGGGTCCGCTTTCATATCTACCTGAAACTCGGATTCATGCTGGTGGGTTTCGGGTGGATGTTGTGGTTCTGTCAGAACGGGTACAGGATCGGCCCGTATGGCATCAGGGACAATCTTGCGCTTCCCGTGTCGGCCGCCGGTTTCCTATTGCTCGCTGCAGGTATTTTTGTGGGTGCGGCACTGCCCGTTCGTGCCTTTGCTAAGGCCGCCCTGGGTATTGTCTACCTGTCCCTTTCCTGGGGGATGCTGCTTGATCTGTATCAATACCGGCCCCTGCCCGGTGAAACCGCGATCGGGATTCCGACCGGATTCCTGCCCCTTCTTGTGATCTGTGGGATCTGGATCAATGATACCATGGCTTATATCGTAGGGTCATTGATCGGGAGGACACCGTTTTCGCGTATATCACCCAAGAAAACCTGGGAAGGCACAATTGGCGGTGTGGTCCTTGCGCTGGCTGTCGTGGCGCCGCTCTTTCCGTTGGTTTTTTTAGGCAGCTTGTCAACGGCCATGCTCCTGCTCACGTTGCCGGTCACCGCGATCGTGGCGATCACCGGTACTGCCGGGGACCTGCTGGAGTCCAAATTGAAACGCATGGCCGGAGTAAAGGACAGCGGTGCCATCCTGCCCGGGCACGGGGGGTTCATGGACCGCTTCGATTCCCTCCTGCTCGCTACCCCGGCGGTCTGGCTTTGGGTTCGTTGTTTGCACTAACAATGAGGCATCCGCATTCGCCTATCTTTGCAGGATGACCATTCATCGGGAAGGATACAAGTCGATCGCCATCGGAGTGCTGTTGTTTGGCCTCATCAACTTGGCCTCATTCTATTTTCTGAGCTTTTCGATGCCGGTCTGGAGTGCCGTGCTCTTCATCCTGACGCTCGGACTTCTTATTTTCCTGATCTCCTTCTTTCGGGTACCTTCCCGAACGAACACCCACTCCGAAACGGCCATCATCGCACCGGCCGACGGGAAAGTAGTGGCGATCGAGGAGGTGCAGGCCGATGAATACTTCAATGATCGCCGGATTCAGGTTTCCATCTTTATGAGTCCGCTCAATGTCCATGTGAACCGCAACCCGGTAACAGGCAGTATCGTTTACAGTGAATATCACAAAGGCGCCTATCTGGTCGCCTGGCATCCGAAATCCTCCACTGAGAATGAGCGTCATTCGGTCGTGTATCGAAAGGATGGCAAGGAGCTTCTTGTAAAACAGATCGCGGGGGCTCTGGCCAAACGGATCTGCAACTACCTGCGCCCCGGTATGGAAGCACGGCAAGGGGAGGAGATGGGATTTATCAAGTTCGGATCGCGGGTTGACCTGCTCTTGCCGTTGGATGCCCGTGTTCAGGTTCGCATCGGAGACCGTCCGAAGGGCGGCGTCACGGTGATCGCTACCTGGTGATTCCGGGGAAGATCCCCTCGAGTTCCCGCAGGGAGTATACCGTATAAGTTGGGTAGCGTCCCTGAACGGCGGCCGGCTCCCGCGTCAGGTGATTCACGTGCACCTGGTCGATCCCCGCATTCATGGCTCCCAGAATGTCCACGTCCATTGTATCACCGATCATGATGCTTTCAGCGGGCAGGGCCCCTGTTTTTCGGAACGCATATTCGAAGATCTCCTTGTGTGGTTTGAGGCTGTTGCTGCCTTCGGAGGTGATCACTTCACCGAAATAACCGTCCAGCCCGGAGCTTCGGAGTTTCCCGTGCTGCGTTTTCTCAAACCCGTTGGTGATGAGGTGCATCCGGTAGTTGCGTTCGCGCAGGAGATTCAGGATCTCCAGGGTGTGGGGGAAGAGCAGCCGGCGGGTGGGCAACAGGTCGAGGAATCGGACTCCCATTTCCCGGGCCAGGGGTTCGTCGGCGACCTTAAAGTCCAGTAAGGTCAACCACATCCGTTTCCACCTGAGTTCATCCACTTTGATGAAACCGTTCCGATAACGGTCCCACAGGCGGTCGTTATGCTCCAGGTACAGACGGTGGAAACGATCAAAGTCATCGACGCCTCGTTTCTGAAGGCCAAGCGTATTATACAGTTCCTCCAGTGTCTGCCGGCTGTTGGCCTCGAAATCCCAAAGGGTGTGGTCCAGATCGAAGAATAGGTGCCGGTACTTCATGCTGCAAAATACGAAGGCCCTCCGGTCAGGGAAAAAAATGCGTACTTCGTGGTCCGGTTATGTCCAAGCATGTCATCATCACGGGCGGATCCAGGGGGATCGGCAAGGCCCTCGCCCTGCAGTTCGCATCACAGGGCTGTCACCTCAGTCTATGTGCCCGCAACGAGGTCGCCCTCTATCAGTCCGTAGAGACCCTCCAAACCCGGTTCCCTTCTTGCACGGTCAGGGGCCGCGTGGCCGACCTGTCTAAACAGGAGGAGGTGCTGTCGTTTGCTGCCTGGTGCCTTCAGTTTGCCGTTCCGGACGTTTTGGTGAACAATGCCGGTGTTTTCGCCCCGGGTCAGGTGCACCTGGAGCCCGAGGGTCAGCTGGACGCCCAACTGGCCGTGAACCTGTACAGCGCTTACCATCTCACCCGGGCCTTGCTTCCCGCCATGAAGCAGCGGGGCACCGGTCATATCTTCAACATGTGCTCCATCGCCTCCGTACAGGCCTACCCGAACGGCGGGTCTTACGGGATCAGCAAGTTTGCCCTGTATGGATTCAGTAAGAACCTGCGAGAGGAGCTTCGTCCGGCGGGCATCAAAGTGACCGCCGTGCTTTCGGGCGCTGTATTGACGGAATCGTGGGGTGATTTCGATAACTCGGCTAACCGTATCATGATTCCAGAGGATATCGCCCGGTTGGTGGCCACTGCTGCCGATCTGTCTCCTGCCGCCTGTGTGGAGGAGATCATCATACGTCCCCAGCAGGGAGACCTGTAATTGCTTATTCCGCGTATTTGTAGCCTACACCTCTGACAGAGTGAAAGTAGCGGGGATTGCGGCTGTCTTCCTCGAAATACTTTCGAAAGTTGAGGATGAAGTTGTCGATCGTGCGGGTGGTGGGATATACCTGATAGCCCCAGACCGACTGCAGGATCTTTTCCCGAGCGACCACCTCATTGCGGTTCTCGATAAGCAGTTTTAGCAGCATGGTCTCCTTCTTGCTCAGGGGGATCGTTTCACCTGTGTGGGTACGGGCCTCCTGTGCCTTGAAATCGATCCGGTTGCCGCCGAACTCATAGGTGTCGCCTAAAGTGGACCTGTCCAGCAGCTTTTTGTTCTTTTCGATGAGTTTATTGACACGCAGCAGGAGCTCCTCCAGGTTAAACGGTTTGGTGAGATAGTCATCCGCCCCCTTCTTCAGGCCCCGTACGCGGTCGGCACTTGCATTTCGGGCACTGAGGATCAGGATCGGCACTTCGTTATTGCTGATGCGGATGGTTTCGGTCACTTGAATGCCGTCCATCTCAGGCAGCATCACATCGAGGATGATGAGATCAAAATACTCAGACTGGACCGCCTTCAGGGCGGCAGCGCCGTCATAGGCAGAGGTCACCTCATACCCTTCAAGTTCCAGATTCAGCCGGAGGGCGTCATGAAGATTTTCTTCATCCTCCACCAGCAGGATCGTTGGTTTTTTTTTGTCAATCATGGCTCAGGAGCGAAACGTCACGACAAAGGTACTTCCGGCCGGGTCATGGTCTGTTACGCATATGTCTGCTTCGTGATCGGTCGCGATGATGCGGCAAAGGTAAAGGCCGAGGCCGGTTCCGGGCTTGGTGCGGGTGGCCTCATTGCCGATGCGGTAAAAGCGCTGGAAGATCCGTTGCTTTTCCGAGTTCGGTACACCGGGTCCCTCATCGGAGATACTAAGCCGGATACGGGCTCCTTTCCTGTGCAGACGGGCCGTTACGGGGCGGTCCTTTGGGCTGTATTTGACCGCATTTTCCAGTAAGTTGCTGAGAAGGATCTGCAGCAGGAGTGTGTCACCCCGCACCTCGGTGTCCGGTTCGATGTCTTCCTCGAAACGGCGGTCCGGGAACCGGCGCCGAAAATCCTGCAGGCTGTCCCGCAGCAGCTCCGTGAGGTCCAGTTCTTCCAGCGTGGCATGGTAGCGGCCCCCTTCAAGTTGCGAGGCGATCAGGATATTGTTCGTCAGGAAGTTCAGGCGGGTTGTTTCATCCAGGGTATTGCGGATGAGCTTTTTCTGTTTTTCGGGATCGAGTTGGTATTTCTGAAGGGTCTCCAGGTTCAGGCGGGCTACTGAGAGCGGGGTTTTCAGTTCATGGGTCACGGCCATCATGAAATTCTGCTGTTGCTGTTGCAGTGAGAATTGCCGGCGTACGGCACGGTATACGAACAAGGCGCCGATCAGTGTCAG
Organism: Bacteroidota bacterium; assembly: GCA_046052505.1. GTDB lineage: Bacteria > Bacteroidota > Bacteroidia > Chitinophagales > Chitinophagaceae > JJ008. The sequence continues at coordinate 5,736 of JBJOMF010000208.1, forward strand.
GATGAGAAAGGTGATACCTTCGGAGGTGTATTTCGCGGTATTGCGCCGCTGTTCCTCCCGGATGGCCGCATCGGTTCGGTCAAAAGCCGCCGGCTCCATGCGGCCCCGGTTCATCTCCAGTATCGTCCGCTGCTGGTCCGACAAGTGGCGGTTCTGGCTCTCCAGGGAGAGGTACCACCACACAAGAGCAGCGACGATATAAACGAGCAGCATCCAGTACAGGAAGGTGATGCGTTTCCATTTTTTCAGGCCGCTCATGCAACGGGATTCAGGGTTGTTTCGTTTCGATCCGCAAGCCTACGTTGAGAACATGTTCCAGAGGGTCTTCCCGCATCATCTGCTGGAACCGGAACACATAGGTCCCGGTTTTTCGGAAACGGAATGGGGTGCCTGCCGGGGTCAGGGGGATGCGGTGTTCATAGATATCGTCCATGCCCTTGCCCAGCCAACCATCCTCATCAGTACCCAGCCGAAGGTCATACATCGCCGTTCGTGTACTGTCGTCACCCGGCTGGCGGGTGGTGATGTTGAGGTAGAGATTATTGTAGGCATAACGGTCCCGGTGGCGGATCGTCACGAACAGCTGGTAGGGTTTTGTGGTATCGGTGATGGTAAAGGAAAATTCAGGCTGGAAGGAACTCTGCCACCGGTGGCCTGGAATGGCAGCGTTCTTTTCATGCAGATCGATCGGGCGGCAGGATGCGGCCAATAAGATCGGCAAGATGCAGATAAGGAGGCCGGAGGGCTTCACCATGGGTCAAAAGTACTGAACCCTTCGGGGATTTTTTTCAGAGCACGTTCAGGATCTGCTCTTTGGCTTTTTCGAGTTCATCCTTCATCTCCACCACGTATTTCTGGATAGTCGCGTCATAGGCCTTCGATCCGGTGGTATTGATCTCACGTCCGATCTCCTGAAGGATGAAGGACAGTTTCTTCCCCTTCGATTCGTCATTCTCGCTGAGCATGGAAAGGAAGTAATCGCAATGGTTCCGCAGGCGCACCTGCTCCTCGCTGATATCGATCTTCTCCAGGTAATAGATCAGTTCCTGTTCAAGTCGACCGGCATCATACTGCTCCCGGCCGACCTGTTCCTCGAGCAACCGGTTCAGCCCCTCGCGGATCTTGGTCTGGCGCAGCGGTTCCAGACGGGCCACTTCTTCCTGCCGGGTCCGGATGTTCAGGATCCGTAGTCGCAGGTCCTCCTCCAGCATCCGTCCTTCCTCCTGCCGATGGCTGTTGAGGTCATCGACCGCCGACAGCAGGATTCCGCGGAAGGACGTCCATTCCTCCTCGGTCAGGGTCTCGCTGCTGGGGGTGATCACCTCGGGCATTTTGACGAGGGTGCTGAGGATATGCGAGGCATCCAGGTTGAGTGACGCCGCCAGCTCGGCCAGTGGTTGGTAATAGGCCCGCGCCAAGTCGGTATTGATGGTCACCGGTTTGGAATGTCCCGTATCTTTCAGGCTGATGGTGCAATCGACGGTTCCCCGGCCCAGCCCGTCGGAGAGCAGGCGTCGGATATCGAATTCGTAGGGTTTCAGCAGTGCGGGCAGCCGCAATTGCAACTCGAATTGTTTTCCGTTCAGGGATTTGATATCGACCAGAAAGGTCTTGTTGCCCACATTGCGCTCAGCCCTTCCGAAGCCCGTCATTGATTTCAGCATACCGGTCGTTTGTATTCGTAAAGGTATCTTATTATCAGCGTACGAAGCAGTACGGTAGCGCGACAAAAAAATCCCCCCGGGGTTAGCGGAGGGACTGTATCGGGATGGGTTAGTAAGTACGGGAAATAAATTTCCCAATGCAATAATAAAAATAATTTTCTTTATCCAAAAAATAAATCCAAAATATTTTATCAACATTTTATTATCGCATGTGGAAAACCGAAACATCCGACGTGCTTGCATCGTACGATAAGCGGATCCTGATCGATGGTGGTCCGGCATTGTTCATGATACGATATGGCAAGCGCTGACGTTACTTCCCCTGTACCTTTGAGTTGCTGCGGCACGCAGCATGATTAAATGCAAGCTTATGCGATTCGATGCTCCGATTCCCGTTACGACGATTGCCGGATCGATCGGTGCCACCCTTTATGGTGATGTGACCGCGGCGGTCACCGGCATCAATGAGATCCATCGGGTGGAGCCGGGTGATCTCGCTTTTGTGGACCATCCGAAGTATTACGATGCCTGCCTAGGGTCGGCGGCGACCTTCATCATCATCGATCGTCAGGTACCTGTACCGGAGGGCAAGACCCTTCTTGTGGTGGAGAAACCCTTTGAGGCATACCAGCGGATCGCAGAACAATACCGGCCGTTCAAGCCGTTGACCGGGACCCACAGTGATACAGCCGATGTGGGGCCCGGCACCGTGATCATGCCGGGTGTCGTGATCGGTGATCAGGTTCGCATCGGTCGGGATTGCATCATCTATCCGAATGTTACCATTCTCAGTCACTGTATCATCGGGGACCGCGTGATCATTCAGGCCGGCACCGTCATCGGCTCCGATGCGTTTTACTACAACCGGAAGACCGATCGTCCGGTGCACTATCGTAAAATGCATTCCTGTGGTCGGGTGGTCATCGGGGATGATGTGGAGATCGGTGCCCAGTGCAGTATTGACCGGGGGGTCAGTTCGGATACGGTCATCGGGGCCGGTACCAAGCTCGATAACCAGGTGCACATCGGACACGACACGTTGGTCGGCCGGAACTGTCTTTTTGCCGCACAGGTGGGCATTGCCGGAGCGACCACGATCGGTGACGGCGTCATCCTATGGGGTCAGGTGGGCGTGAACAAGACCCTGCACATCGGTGACGGAGCCGTGGTCTATGCCCAAAGCGGCGTGAAGGATTCCATTCCGGGGGGCAAGATCTATTTCGGATCCCCGGTCGAGGAAGCGCGGGAGAAGATGAAGGAACTTGTCTGGGTCAAACGAATCCCGCAGCTCTGGGAGAAAGTGATGGGTGGCAGAAAGGGGAAGGACGGTCATTCCGGTTCATAGTCATAGGGCAGTTGATCGGCCAGGTTCTTCCAGCTCCAGTATCCCTGATTCACCCAGTCACGCTGGTCAAAGAAATAGCCATTTCGTAACACCAGAATGGTGTTGTTCAGGTCGATGTAGGAGATGAGGTACTGAACATTCCGTGGCAGGTTCATTTGTTTTAGGTAGTCGGCCTCTGGCCGTTTCGGCGTATAGGTCACGCTGATCTTTCGTGGGTACCAGATCTCCACTTGCCCGGTACTGTCGGGCGCTCCGTAATAAATGGAGTCGTACGGGTCCGTCACTTTTTTGAATGTCCGGTCGTTCTGCTCATCCAGCAGATCGATGATCCAGCCTTCCTCGGTCAGCGTGCTGTCGTAATAGCTTCGCATGAAATGCAGGCGGGACCCTTCGTAGGCCTTGATCCGCGATGATGCCCAGACTTTTTTAAGGCTGTCGCTTCCCTCCATCTCGGTGAAGAGGCAATACCCGCGGTAGAGGTTTGTTTGCGTGTTATAATAGTAAACAAATGAATCCAGCTGGTATTGCAGCTGGTATCCCAGGGCCCTGTTCTGTATGCGAAGTGGCTCCGTGGCCAATACTTTCAGGCGGTTGGATCGTTTGTAAAAAAAGAATTTTAGCGCTTCCGGATTCTCCAGGGTGCATGCAGTGGCGTTGGGAGTGGCCCCCACGAAATGCCGGAGGAAAAAGTCCCCGTATTTCGTCAGACCGTCGGTCACTTCAAACGTATTTCGCAAAACGACCTCTCCCAGGCTTTTTTCCTCCTTGATCAGCAGGATCTCCATGGGTTGTCCGCTCCCGGCATGATTATCCGACACCCGTACTGTACGGGTACCATAGCCGGTATAACTGATGATCAGGTCGTATCCGCCCGAGCGCAGGTTCAACGCGAACTGGCCCTGTGCATCGGTCGTGGTGCCCAGCGTAGTATTCTGGCAGAATACCGAGGCGGCCGCTAGGGGCTCACGGGAGGCAGAATCCAATACCCGGCCCTGAACGGGGAACTGTGCACGGGCCTGTATCGAAGCGGTGGTCAGAAAAAGGTACAGGAGAAAGTGTAGAAAGGGTCGCAGCATAGGAAATGATTCGATATAAAGGTAATCAATGCGTACCGGAGCGTGTATGCAGGACGAAACGGGTATCAGTCCGGTTGGTCGGAACGGTATTTTTCACAAGCCTTTCGGATCGTTTCTTCCAGCGGGGTATACCTGAAATCCGGCAGGATGCGCAGCAGTTTGCTGTTGTCGAACCAGGTACGGCTCATGGCTACCCTGGCACTTTCCCGTGTCAGCAGCGGACGTTCGCCCGTATAGCGGGAACGCAATTGTTCAAAACGCCAGGCAAGGGCCAGCTGCCAGGGGCGGGCGGCACGTACGGGCGGTCGTTTTCCAAAGGTGGCAGCGATCGTTTCCTGCAGTTTCCGGAATTCCCAGTTGTCGCCGTTGACGATGAAACGCTCTTCCCGGATGTCCGCGGTCAGCAGGGCCACCGTGGCCCGGGCTGCATCCTCCACATCAACGAACCCGTTGAGACCTTGTGTATACCAATTCACCCCTTTATAGATCCGGTGGAAGATGGCCGCACTTCCGGTATGCCAGTCACCGTAACCGAGGATGGTGCTCGGGTTCAGGATCACGGCATCCAATCCCTCGCCCATGCCGCGCCATACTTCGAGTTCCGCCTTGTACTTGCTGCGGGCATAGTGGGTGTTCAACGCGGTCTCTTCCCATTTTTTTTCTTCATTTACATGTTCCCCGTTGGCCGTACGGCCCAGCGCTGCCACTGAGCTGATATGTACCAGCCGGCGTATACCGGCTTCCAGGGCCATGTTTACCACATTGGCCGTGCCGTCGACATTGACCTGATACAAGGAGCGTCGGTCTTTCCTTCGAAAGGATACCATCGCTGCAGCGTGGATCACCGCGTCCATCCCGCGCATAGCATCTTCCAGCGATACGACATCGAGTATGTTCCCCTCGACCCATTCTACCCGGCCCATTAAGGAAGCCGGTACGAAATGAGGGAGATGTGGTGTACGGCGAATCGCACGCACTGTACATCCTTTTTCGAGCAGGGCTGCGATCGTATAGGCACCGAGAAATCCGGTGCCGCCGGTGACCAGTACATTCTGAATCGACATAACGGGGAGCTGCAACGAAGTTACTTGTTGCCGCCGGGTTTCGGTGGTGAGTCGGACGGGGAATAGGAATAATACCCGGTTCCCGTTTTACGGCCCAGCGCACCTGCGGACACCTTATCCTCTTGAATGGCGGAGGGTCGCAGGCGTTCCGGTCGGCCCAACTGCTCGTAAACCGAACAGCTGACCGCATAGTTTACATCGTTTCCGATGAGGTCCATCAGGCGAAAGGGTCCCAGACGGAATCCGGAGGCTTCCAGAATGGTATCCGTCTGTTCGAAAGGTACCTGGCCTTCTTCGGTGATCCGCAGCGATTCGATATAGTAAGGCCTGGCCACACGGTTCACGATGAAACCGGGTGCATCCCGGCACAGGACCGCTTCCTTTTGCATCCGGCGGGCTAGCTCCAAAATGGTTTCAGTGGTTTCCGGTGAGGTATAAGGGGTGGTGACCACCTCCACTAGTTTCATGACGGTGGCCGGGTTGAAGAAATGCATGCCGATCACCCGTTCGCGACCCTGCACATGCTGCGCCAGGGCCGTGACGGAAAGCGAGGACGTGTTGGTCGCAAAAACCGATTCCCCGTGGTTGATCTCGGCCAATTGGTTGAACAAGGCGATCTTGACCTCCGGCCGCTCCACGACCGCCTCGATGAATACGTCGGCCAGACATTCCTGCAGTTCGTTCGTGTACTGCAAGCGGCTCCGTATTGCCGTAGCCTGTTCGTTCGTCATCCGGCTCCGTTCCACCAGCGTGGCAAGGCTTTTCTCCGTTTGCGTTCGCGCACGGTTCAGGATCGACAGGTCCAGATCATATACCAACGTATGGATCCCTGCCTGAGCGGCCGCCTGTGCGATCCCGCTACCCATGGTGCCGGCACCGCAGACGCAAAGCGTATCGATGGTCATGGGCTAAAGATAAGCCGCCTTCCGGAACCGCATTCTTTGGAAGAATGCGTACCTTACTGCAAATTACTTGTCATGGATACCAACACCACCACAACCGGTAATCCGGCTCCTGCCGCCACACCGGCCATCAAGCGGCCCTCCACCTTGCTTTTCGGTCTGGGCGTGCTGCTGTTCTTCCTGCCCTTCGTGGATATCAAGTGCAACGACATGTCGCTGCAAAAGGTCAGCGGCATCCAGCTGGCTACGGGCTTCAAGACCAAGGATGCCGGTTCGAATGATTCCATGTTCGGGACTTCGACCACATCAAAGTCAGAGAAGAAAGGCCCCAATATCTATGCCCTGGCTGCCCTTGGACTCGGTGTTCTGGGCCTGGCCCTTTCCTTCAATAATGCAAAAGCGGCTATGGGCGGTGCCATGGCCACCGGCATCGGGTCCGCCGCCGCCTTGATCGGGCTGATGCTTGATGTGAAAAAGCAGGTAAAGCTGGATATGCCCTCCTCCAAAGGGGCAGATTCCGGGGAACTGGGTGAATTTGGTAAGGAGCTTACCGATAAAATGGCCATTTCGGTCGACTTCACTCCCTGGTTCTATCTGGCGCTGATCGCTTTTCTGGCAGCCGCCTTTTTCAGTTACCGGCGGATGTCGGGAACCCGATAAATACCGTGTCGGATGGCTTGATCCGTTTGGAGCGGATCGGCAAACAGGAACAGTGCCATCGCAGGAATTCCCCTACTTTTAATGCGATGAAAGCATTTCAAGTTCGATGGGTGCTGCTGTTCCCCTTCCTGCTCGCTGTCCTTTCGTTGCCTGCCCAGACACCCGCGGAATGGGCCCGGACCGTGAACTGGGACGGGTACACGCATTGGTCGAATTACATTCGCAGCGTGCCCCGCTATATGGGGCCAAATGCCCTTCCCATCCCGTTCATCGGAAACGGCACCACCGACAGCAGTACCTGGATCGGCACATCCCTGCAGGGCCATTTCATGTCAGGTGACCGGACGCTTTCTACCGTCCTTTATGGCAACTACTGCCTCGTCAAGGAGTTGGTCTCGCTGGATCTTTCTTTTATCCCCGTCGAGTATTACCGGATGAGCGATGCGCTCAAGAAAGAACGGCATGTCTATTATGTCAACTACAATGAATCGCGTGCGCGCGGGGATGTATTCGTCAATACCCGGATCCGGTTGCTGAAACGCTGGGAGCAACAGGTTCAGCTCGCGTTGCGGATCGGATTCCGGCTGCCGGCCTCATCGGGTTTGGGAGCCGCCCGCTTTTCCGATGCCATGGGATACTACGTGGATGTGTCGGCAGGAAAGCCGCTTTCTCACAATTGGAAGTGGATCGCCATGGCCGGGATCTACGTCTGGCAGATGGAAGGGGTCGGTTACCGTCAGAACGATGCCTTTTTATTTGGCACCGGTTTGGAGTGGAACCACCGGGGCTGGCTGTTTCAAGGCTATGCGGCAGGGTACCTCGGCTATATGTATGGCACGGGCGATAAGCCCATCGTATTACGCAGCCAGTTGGAAAAGCGGTCCGGCAATCACAGTTTCGTTCTGCGCTTGCAGCAGGGTATTCAGGATTTTCGATACAGCAGCGTGGAAGTGGGTGCGCGCCATTTCGTACGGCACCGGCCGTTCCGACTGGCTACTTCGCACCCGTGAACTGACGAAGGAAACGGACGTCATTCTCACTGAAAAGACGGATATCGTTGATCCCGTATTTCATCATGGCCGGGCGTTCGATACCCATGCCGAATGCGAATCCCGTATACTTGGCAGGGTCGATCCCGCAGTTGGACAAAACGTTCGGGTGCACCATGCCGCAGCCCAGGATCTCCACCCATCCGGTCTTCTTGCATACGTGACATCCTTCGCCTCCGCAGATGAAGCAACTCACATCCATCTCCGCGCTCGGTTCTGTGAACGGGAAGTAGGAGGGCCTGAAACGCACTTTTACGTCGCGGCCATACAGTTCCTGTACAAAGAAGTAAAGAGTTTGTTTCAGGTCGGCAAATGAGACCTGCTCGTCGATATACAGTCCTTCGATCTGATGGAAAAAGCAATGGCTTCGGGCACTGATGGTCTCGTTCCGGTATACCCGCCCCGGATAGATCCCGCGAATGGGCAGCCGTCCTTTTTCCATTTCCCGGATTTGGACATTGCTGGTATGGGTACGCAAGAGCCAGGCAGGGTGTTGCTGGATGTAAAAAGTGTCCTGCATGTCCCGTGCCGGATGGTGTTCAGGCAGGTTGAGGGCACCGAAATTGTGCCAGTCATCCTCGATCTCCGGTCCCTCCGATACGGAGAAGCCCAGCCGCTGGAAGATCGAAACGATCCGATTGCGCATCAGCGTTACCGGATGGCGGGACCCCACCGGTATCGGATGGCCGGGCAGGGACCTGTCCGGGTTCCCCGTTGATTCCATCTCGGGTGCGAGGGCCGCTTTCATGCCCTGGTAGGTGCTTTCTGCGTACGCCTTGAATTCATTCAGCAATTGGCCGGCCTGCTTCCGGTTCTCAGGGCCTACGGCCTTCATCTCGGCCATGAGCGTTTTCACGGCACCCTTCGTTCCTAAAAAACGGATCCGAAAGGCTTCGACGCCCGCGGCGTCGGTGGCCGGGAAGGAGCCGATCTCCGCTTTGAGGATTTCGATCTGTTGCAGCAAAGCTTTCATGCCCGGCAAATATACTGAAACGCCCGGAGGCCCTGACGACACCACGCTCGCAATTCCCGTAACTTGCACGCATGTCCGACCACCTGCATATCGCTGAATACCTGGATCCGGTCAATTTCGCTGCCCTCTCCTATGATGAAGGGTATCGCGACGGTCAGATCGGGCATTCCGTATCGGCCTATCAGGAGCAGTTTCCCGACCTGGATGCCGCTCAGATCGTGATCGTAGGTTGCGGCGAACAACGCGGCAGCGGATTGCTCCATGGCAACAGCCAGGCTCCCGATATTATCCGCCGTCATTTTTATGCTTTGTACGGCTGGCATCCTGACATCCACCTTGCGGACATCGGCAACATCCGGAGCGGGGCGCTTTATACCGACTCCTACGCAGCCTTACGCACCGTGGTCGAGGAACTGATCGGTGATGGTAAAACAGTGATCATCCTGGGCGGGTCGCACGACCTCACGCTTTCTCAATACCAGGCCTATGCGGCCGGGAAGAAGGCCATCGAAGCTACCTGTGTCGATGCCCTGATCGATCTGAATCTCGAATCGCCGTTCCGTCATGAGAATTTCCTGATGGAAATGCTTACCGGCGAACCGAATTACGTTCGGCATTACAATCATATCGGTTTTCAAAGTTATTATGTGCATCCCCGTATGCTGGAAACGCTCGACCGGCTGCGGTTCGATTGTTTCCGGGTTGGCAACGTCAAGGAAAGCATCGATGAGATGGAGCCGGTTATCCGGAACAGTCAGCTGTTCAGTTTCGATATGTCGGCCATGGCCCATGCCTATGCTCCGGCGAGCACGGCTTCGCCCAACGGATTCAGCGGCGAGGAGGCTTGTGTGCTGATGCGCTTCGCGGGGATGAGCCCCGAGCTGAATACCGTCGGTATCTATGGATACGATGCGCAGCACGACCGCGATGAGCTAACCGCCAAGCAGATCAGCCACATGCTTTGGTACCTCCTCGATGGCCGGAGCCGCGGCCGGCGTGAAGCGGAACTTGCCGAGCGGGACTCCTTCAATGAGTACCACATGGTGTTTGCCGAGGTCGATACCATTTTTTTGCAAAGCAAGAAGACGGGTCGCTGGTGGATGCAATTACCCGACCGAAAGTTCATCGCCTGCAGCTACAAAGATTACCTGCTGGCCAGCAGCAATGAGATCCCCGAGCGCTGGCTTCGTGCACAGGAGCGGGGATGACCGGAACCCTTCTTTATACCCCTGTCTTCTACGTTGTTTTTAGCCGTTTAAACGTACAGAAAAGGAAATGCTGGCGGGTCTGGAACGGGGTCATGTGATCCTCCGTGATGCAATTCAGCTTCTCGAATCCTTCCGCCAGCTGCAGCGTCAGGCTTTCTTCGGAATACCGGTGCACCGGAAGCTGGCTGCAGGTAGGGGGTCCGTTTTCGCTGAATGTACCGATCACCAGGTAGTGCCGCACCGACTCCCGCGCGGCTTGCAAGTAACGCCCGATCTCGTCGGGAGTCAGCAGGAAATGAAAGACGGCCCGGTCATGCCAGCAATCGTACCCGGTGGAAGGTCTGAATTCGGTGACGTCCCCGATGATCCATTTGACCTGTGCGGCCCGATCACCCAGCCGAGCCTGCGCCCGTTCGATCGCTGTTGTTGATATGTCCAGTACGGACAGGTCCTGATAGCCTTCGTCCAGCAAGTGATCCACCAGCCGGCTGTCGCCTCCACCGACATCGATGATAGCGGCCGTTTTGGGGAGGTGCAAGGCGTGGATCAACTCAAGCGATCGGGTCGGACGTGCCTGTGTCCATCCCCGTTGGTGCGGCTCCCGGCCGGCATAGATCGCTTCCCAATGTTCTTTGCGTGAGATCATTAAAGGCAAGATCGCTTATTTCACCATGCAGAAGGGGTATTTTTGCCACTGACTTTCCTGATTCTGCTCACCTATGGCTGTGCTGCGTTTTTTTTCTGTCATCCTGCCGCTCTCATGGCTGCTGGTATCCTGCGGGGTATCCCATCGGATGGCTCGTATCGCCCGCACCGAATTGCTGACCGACAGCGCACTGCGCTCCGCCCATACCGGGGTCAGCATCTATGAGCCGAAAACCAAACGGACCTGGTACGATCATCAGGGCGACCGTTATTTCGTCCCGGCCTCCAATACCAAGATCCCCACCTGCTACGCTGCCTTGCGCTATTTGGGCGACAGCCTGCCGCTGTTTCGACTGCGGGAGACTCCGGACAGTATGTGGATCATGCCTTGCGGTCATCCGGGTTTTTTGAATCCTGAGTTCCCACAGCAGGAACTATTCCACCGGTTGCGGTCCGTCTCCAAAACCATCGTACTGGTGCTCAACCCCAGGAACGTTTTCAGCGAATACGGCAGTGGCTGGTCATGGGATGATTATCAGGAGGCCTATATGGCTGAACGTGCGGCCCTGCCTGTATACGGCAATGTGGTGCGTTTCCGACGTACGGAGAAGGGTCTGGTTGCCGAACCACCGGTCATCCGGTCACCCTACTTCCGGGAACCCCTGATCCAGCTGCTGGCCGCCGGCGATTCGTTCACGGTTGTTCGCAAGCGGGATGAGAACCTGTTCCGGTTCGAGCGGGCCCGTCAGCCTTTCCGCGAGCAGGTGATCCCATTTACTACGGAAAAGGGGATGGCCTCGGTCCGGTTTTTACGAGACACGTTGGGGAAACCTGAGTCATCATTTGCGGTGGTCGTTCAGGATTCCCTGCCCGGTTCGCATCTGGTCCGCTCCGGTTCGACCGATAGCTTTCTTCGCCAGCTGATGCATCGCAGCGATAATTTTTTTGCGGAGCAGAGCCTGCTGATGGTCAGTCAGCAGCGTTTCGGTTACATGAACGACCGGCAACTGCTCGATACTCTGCTGAATGATGACCTGGCTGATTTGCCGCAACGTCCACGCTGGGCGGATGGATCGGGTCTGAGCCGATACAACCTGTTCACCCCGCAGGATTTCATTCAGATACTGGAAAAAATGAGGTCCGGATTCGGTATGGAACGGATGCAGGCCATTTTCCCGACCGGAGGCAAGGGTACGTTGTCCGGTTATTACCGGGCCGACAGCGGCCAGATCTATGCCAAAACGGGTACCCTCAGCGGTGTCGTAACCCTCAGCGGCTACTTGTACACCCGGCGGGGAAAGTTGTTGTTATTCTCCGTATTGGTGAATCATCATCAGGCCGCTGCCACAAGGGTCCGTAAGGCCGTGGAGCGGTTCCTGCAGTCGGTAAGAAACCGGTACTAACGCCCGAACAGGTCATTCAATTGATCCCTGCTGATTGCGATCCACACCGGATGTCCGTCCGGGGCGGTTTGCGGCTGTTCGCAGCGGCAGAGTTCTTCCAGCAGGTGCTGCATCTCGGCCGCATCGAGCGGTGTGCCGGCCTTGATGGCCCGTTGTCGGGCGAGGGCACGGATGAGCTTTTCCCGCCGGGAGTATTCCAGCTCACTTCGAAAATGTTTGTATTGTTCCAGCAAGAGTTCGATCGCCTGCTTTTCGTTACCCGATGGTACATCGGCCGGAATGCCCTGGACCACGAATGTGTTCAGGCCAAAGGGTTCGACTCGGTATCCAAGCTGGTCAAGGTCCGGTGTCAGTTCCAGCATCAGTGCCGCATCGGCGGGAGCGAGTTCGAGGGTGACGGGGAACAGGCTTTGTTGCGTGCTGACCGGCCGCGCCGCAGTCACACTCTTTAAGCGTTCATAAATGACCCGCTCGTGAGCGGCTTGCTGATGCACGAGGTGGAATCCGGTATCGGAAATCACGAATATATAGGTGTTCAGGAGCTGTAACCGTTGAGCGTCTTCGATCGGCAGGGCAGGGGCATTCGGGGTCTCGCCGGGCAGGGCCTCAGCCGATCCCGGGGTTGATGCTTGCGGGGCGGGCGTATAGAAATCCTGCCAGTGCTGCAGTCCGGTGTTCGGACTTTTCTCGATCAGATGCGCCTGATGCTGTTGCGTGAATCCCTGATACAGGGTGCCGCCGGAGGCCGATCGCTGTTTAGCTTCTGTGAAGGGTTGCTGGATCGAAGGCAGCTGTTGGATCGAGGCGTCCAGTTCAAAATCGAGTGCCGGGGTGATGCTGAACCGCGCCAACGCATGCCGGATCGACGCCTGAACAAAAGCATAGATGATCTTCTCGTCCTCGAATTTGATCTCCTGTTTCGTGGGGTGCACGTTCACATCGACCACCTTCGGGTCAAGATCGATGAAAAGAACATAGAGAGGAAAACTGTCCGAAGGGATCAGCTCCTGATAAGCGCTCATCACCGCATGGTGCAGGTACGGGCTTCGGATGAAGCGGTTATTGACGAAGAAATACTGGTCTCCCCGCGTCTTTCGTGCCACTGCGGGTTTTCCCACGAATCCGCGGATGTTCAGATA
>JBJOMF010000209.1:0-3358 GCA_046052505.1 Bacteroidota bacterium
TCAACCCTACCCTCAGCACCGAAACGAATATCAGCCTGAATGCCGGCACCGTTGCCGGGGCGACCGTGGGCTCAAGCGTACGTTTTTATCCGGCGGGAACCGCCGCCATAGAAGGCAAGGAACCCCTGGCAAGGGGAACGGTCGTGAGCGCCGGCAACTTCAACGCTACCGTAAAGCTGGATGCTGTGAGTGCAGACCTTGTAAAAAAAAGGCCCTGGGGCTTCATCACCGAAACCGTTTACGGGAACAACCGCATCCGCCTGGGTATCGATTCGCTGAATGAGGCGGACAAGGCCCTCGTTCAGAACCGCCTCAACGATTTCAAGGCCGTCGACATCAGTCCGAAGCCGGAGCTGTATATCGGCCGGTCGGAATCCGGCGAGGGTTGGGCACTCCGCTACGCCAATTCAGGGGGGCTGTTCAGTGAGATCGAGAACCTGAGCAACGGAGAGGACCTGATCAATTCGTTGAAACGATACGACCGGTTCCGCTACCTGCAGAACCTGAACGTTTCCGAAAGAGGCCTTTCCGCCAAAGTGGACGTTGTATACCTGGATGCCAATGGCAACATTGATACAGCGACCTTGCGCAGCCGCACCCGCTTCGGACGGCTGGAAGTGCAGGAAGGAGATGATATCTTCCTGCGCATCGTGAATACAGGCATGCGCAAGTTCTACATCAACATCGTGGACCTTCAGCCCGACGGCAAGATCAATCCCGTGATCCCGAACAAACGGCTGGTGGACCTCAATAACAACCCGGCCCCCATAACCGCCGATGACTGCAAGGTGAACCCCGGAGATACCCTGTTCTTTCACAACCTGGCCATTCACATTTCGCCGCCATATGGAGAGGAAGTATTCAAAGTATTTCTGTCCGGCGATACGCTTGACCTGGAAGACATCCTCACCAGCAATGACGATACGAACAGCCAGACCCGCGGAGTCATCAATAATCTCGTAAAGGTGTTTCGGGCATCGGAACGCGCCCCCAATGGCACCCGGGGTGGGGACGGAAAGATCAATACGGCACAGAACGGGACCGTATTCGGGGTGCCATTTTCCATCGTACCGGCCCAACGGTAGGCGGAACCTGAAAAAAGGCCCCGAATGGAGCCTTTTTCCGTGGAACGTACTGGGCTCGAACCAGTGACCTCTGCTCTGTCAAAGCAGCGCTCTGAACCAACTGAGCTAACGTTCCGGCGGGGCGTAAAATTACGGGTTTTGAACAAAGTTTCAACCCCCGAGCAACTTTCACAGGATTTAGCTGTCTTTGCTAAGCATGCCCAAATTTCAGGCGATCATACGGTTCAACATGACCGAAACCTTTATGAGCCGGATCCCGGAACATCGTCAGTATGTGAACCGGCTGATCAGTAATGGCTCCATCGACCACTACGTGGTGAGCATGGAATCACAGCGGGTGTGGATCACCCTGAATGCGGAGGACAAGAACGAGGTGACCCGATTGCTGGAGGGCTCCCCCCTGCATACCTGGTGGGAGTATGAGGTCGAAGAATTATTTGTCTTCGATGGTCAGCAGTACCGAATGCCCGAGCTGAATCCCAACTGATGTTTCCCTACCCCTAACCGGCTACCATTCACGGGGATACAACCTCCCGGTACTGATAAAATTTTGCCGGTCGGCCGCCGGCACCTATCTTTGCCCTCCTCAAAAAGGGAGTTTAGCTCAGCTGGTTCAGAGCATCTGCCTTACAAGCAGAGGGTCGGCGGTTCGATCCCGTCAACTCCCACCACAAGGCCTCAGTACAAACTGAGGTCTTTTTATTGATGAGCTTGTCGGTTTCAAAGTCCCAAAACCAACCCGTACAAAAAAGTACGCCGGCCGAATTTCCCATGTACTATGTTTACATCCTGCAGTCGTTAAAAGATGGCCGCTACTACAAAGGTCAGACCAATGACCTGGACCGGAGACTGAATGAACACAATCGCGGAGAGGAAAAAAGTACCGCACCCTACATCCCCTGGAAACTTGTATGGTCGACTGCCCTTACAGACAGGGCAGACGCGCTCGCCCTCGAAAAGAAAATTAAGAATATCACCCGGCGTGCCAGACTTCAGCCCTTCATAAAAAAGTACGTGTGAGGTTGTGGCGGCCCGGACGACCCGCCACAGCGAATACCACGTGGCTTTTCCACTGCTGCCGATCGGCAGATCCCATTTACCCAGGAATAGAAAAATCCAATTTTGTAACTTTATCCCATGAAAGGCATTGACCCATCCATACAGACCCGAATGAAGGAAGAATCGGATGTACTCACCGAAATAGATGCCCCCTGCCATCTGATCGTATGGAACGACGAAGTGAACACCTTCGAGTGGGTCATCCAAACGCTGATGGAGGTTTGTGGCCATAGTGAGGAGCAGGCTGAGCAATGTGCTTATATCATCCATTTCCGCGGTAAATACGCCGTGAAGCACGGCTCCTACGAAGACCTGAAGCCCGCCTGTGATGCCATAACCGAGCGTGGCATCAATGCCACCATCGAGGTGGTGGCCGGCTGACCGATGGCGCTTTTCCTCTTAGATAACGACCCCGTATTTCCCCCTGCGCACCTTGCCGACCCCAACGGGCTGCTGGCCGTGGGCGGCGACCTCTCCCCCATTCGGCTGTTAACCGCCTACCGACACGGCATTTTCCCCTGGTACGAGGATGACCTCATCCTGTGGTGGTCACCCGATCCCCGCTTCGTGCTTTTCCCGAACGAATTGCGGACCGGCAAAGCCTCCAGAGCCGTCCTGAAAAAAAAGGAGTTCACCTTTACGGTCAACCGGGATTTCCGGTCGGTCATCCGGGCCTGCAAAAGCATTCCCCGCCCGGGCCAGGCTGGTACCTGGATTACCGACGATGTGGAAGCGGCCTATACCCGCCTGCACGAAATGGGCATAGCGCACAGCGCGGAAGCCTGGAAGGACGGTGAACTGGCCGGCGGGCTCTATGGCATCCGGCTGGGTAAGGTTTTCTTCGGAGAAAGCATGTTCAGCCTCGTGAGCCAGGCCTCCCGGTTCGCTTTCCTCCGGTACGTAGAGCAACTGAAAGAATCCGGCGTGGAACTGGTAGACTGCCAACTGCACACCGCATACCTGGAGAGTTTCGGCGCCCGGATGATACCGCGGGCGGAATTTCTCGGCCTCCTGGACCGTTGGGTTGATGCGGAATCCTAAAAATCCGGATGCAGGCCCCGCTCCCGTAAAAACCAGCGTTTTTCAAACCGGCACACATTTCTGTGGCAGAACGACGCCCCTTTATCGTGGGCGCAATGCGCCAGGCACTGCCCGCAGGCCGCATACAGCACCAGTTCAAAACAGTTGAAATCAATCACCGGCAGGTCATCCGG
>JBJOMF010000210.1:0-3186 GCA_046052505.1 Bacteroidota bacterium
CCTTTGCCAGTGAGGCAGAGGGTTTTGTACAGACCGTACTCCGACAGGAGGGGGAGAAGGTGTATATACAGGTCCGCATACGCCCGCATGCACCCGGTCCGCCCGAGCACCTTCACGCCGGATTCGATGAGGTTTTAACTGTGATCGAAGGAACCCTGTCGGTGAATTGGGAAGATGGGGTGAGGAACTACGGGCCGGGAGAAACCGTGCAGATCCCCAGAGGAACCTATCACCGGCTCTTCAACGCATCCGATGCAGAGGTCGTGGTCGGATCAGGTACCGGAGCGGAATACCTGCCTCTGGAATTCGCCTATTCGCTGGTGCAAATCTATCCGTTGATGGACCCCAAGGGAGGTATGAGCCTTCGGTCCTTTTGTAAGTATTGCGTGTTGGACGAATTGTTCGATTCGGTCATCAAGGGTCCGCCGCCGCAGGTGGTCGGTTTCATCCGGAAAGTGGTCAAGCCCTGGGCAAGGTTATTCGGAATGACGCCGTATGATGAACGCTCAAGACCCGCTTAAGGGGTCGTTGTATCTTTTTCCCGTTCCTCTTCCACGTCCACCACACCGCCGGTGACAGCGTACTTCATGGCCTCTCCGGGGGTGAGGTTGTCGATCTTGCGCACTTTACTGCGGGGGAGCACATACAATTGTCCCGCCCAGTGATAGGCCTGCGGTATATAGATGGATACCATCTCAGCACCCATATCCAGCTTTTGCAGTTCCTCATCCGTGAGGAAGCCCATCACCCAGACATCCTCGGCAAAAACAGCTGCCAAAACGGGGATGTTGAAGCGTTTCTTCTCGCCGGCGAAGGCCCCGAAGAAATCGCGCACGGAGGAATAAATGTATTTGACCCCCGGTGTCTTTTCCAGCCAGGAATCGAACAGGTTGAAGATGCGGGATTTGATAAAAACGGAGCTGAGGTAGCCGATCAGGATCACGGCGAACAGGATGATGACAAAACCCAGGCCGTAGTTCTTTACCCGGTGCCCGGTCACATTGCCGGCGGCATCCGTCACTTCCTCCCGGAAGATGGGTATCCAGCTGTCGACGGTGGAAACGATCCAGTAGATGGAATAGATGGTCACCGCTATGGGCGCCAGGATGAGGAGCCCTTGCAACAGGTATTGAACGATCTTGGAAATACGGAAGCGTTCCATAGAAGTTATTACTGCATTGCTGCAGACCATAAAAATAGCACAAAGGGAGCCATCGAAACATGATACCTGTTCCCTCAATGAACGGCCTCCGTGATCGGGTACTATTCATAAATATATATAAACCAATATGATGAGAAGCGTCAATAATCATTTCATTTAAGGAAACTTTAGTTACCATAAAAGTTTCCGTAGTTTTGCAACCTTTATGGATCCCCGCGCACGCATCGTTGAGAAGGCCAATGAGCGGTTCATGCAATTTGGCATCCGTTCGGTATCGATGGACGATATCGCCACGGCTCTGGGCATGAGCAAGAAAACCCTGTATCAGCATTTTGCGGACAAGGATGAGTTGGTAGCCGCTGTGGTGGACACCCATATTATCGAGATGCAGGCCGATTGCGACCGCTGCCGCAGCGAGGCCCGGGATGCAGTACATGAGATTTTCAACACCATGAAGGTGCTGCACCGGGAATTCAGCAACATGAACCCTGTGGTGCTCTCCGATCTGGAGAAATTCCATATCCATGCCTGGCAACGATTTCGGGAGCATAAGGAAGGGTTCCTCCTGGGGGTCATTCGCGCCAATCTGGTATGGGGCATGCGGGAAGGACTCTATCGGCCCGACCTCAACGTGGATTTGCTGTCGCGCTACCGGCTGGAAAGCATGATGCTTCCTTTCAATATCACCGTGTTCCCGCCCGGACGCCATTCCCTGGCCGACACCCTCAACCTGCTCCTCGAGCTCTTTATCTATGGGGTGGCTTCTCCCAAGGGTTACCAGCTGATCCAGGCATACCATGACCAACAAAAAAATCCGACGCATGTCACGAGTTAGTATTTTTTGGCTGTCGTCCCTGCTGTTTTCGTTCCTGAATGCCAATGCACAGGCAGGTCCCAAACCGCCCGCTGTCCGGCACGAATTCTCCGTGATACAGGCGGTCGACTATGCGCTGAAGAACAATACGGCGGTAAAGAACGCCCTGGTCGATGTTCAATTACAGGAGCAGCAGAACCGGGAGTTCACGGCCAACGCCTATCCCCGCATCAATGCGGTGCTCAGCACCACCTGGAACCCCAATGTCGCTACACAGGTACTGCCCAATTTCATCTCACCGGCCACCTACCAGGTGCTGATCGATCAGGGAGTGAAGGACGGGAACGGAAACCCCATACAAATGCCGGCTGATTTCGGCTTCGTCGCGGCACAATTCGGTACCAAGTACAGTGCCAATGCCGGCATCAGCCTCAGTCAGATCCTGTTCGACGGTCAGGTATTCGTGGGCCTGCAGGCCCGGAGTACCGCCCTGCAGTTCAGACAAAAGAACGTCGAGGTGACCGAAGAACTCATCAAGGCGAATATTCACAAGATCTATTACCAGTTGGTGGCCGGAAAGATACAGACCGAACTCCTGGACGCCAATATCGCCTTGCTGGAGAAACTACTTCATGATACGCGCATCCTGTATGAGAATGGTTTCGCACAGCGGCTCGATATCGATAAGGTGAACGTACAGCTCACCAACCTCCAAACGGAAAAGAGCAAGGTGCTCAATACACTTTCCAACGGATATTACGGCCTCAAGGTGCTGATGGGTATGCCGGTCCACGATGAACTGGTGCTCACCGACCGGCTGACCGATGAAGCGATCAAAGATGGCATGCTGGAGCCGGCCGCTTATACGTACGAAGACCGCAAGGAATACCAGTACGCGCAGATCGGAAAGACCCTGAACGAGTACAATGTACGCCGGTATCAGCTCAGCCGTATCCCTACGATCCTGCTGAATGGTCAGTATGCCAAGAACGCCCAGCGCAATGAATGGAACTTCCTGAGCCGTGGCCAGTGGTTCACCATCTCTAACGTGAACCTGAGCCTGAACATCCCCATCTTCAACGGGTTCCTCACCCGCTCCCGGATCGCACAGGCGCAGCTGGATGTGAAGAAGATCGGAAATCAGCTCGAGGCACTGAAACTGTCGATCGACAACGAAGTCGCCTCCTCATTGAATAACTACAGGTCGGCG
>JBJOMF010000211.1:0-10546 GCA_046052505.1 Bacteroidota bacterium
AACCCTAAAAAGCAGAACCATGAAGAAGAGAACCACCTGTTGCATCGTTCTGGCCGCCCTGTTGTGGAACGTCACGTTCCTGCAGGCCCAGACCGTACAGGAGGGGATGAGCCACCTGTACGGAGGCCGGATCAAGAACGCTATTGAGACCTTCGAAAAGATCCTGGCCGCCAATCCGAACAGCATCGAGGCGCATTACTGGCTGGGTCAGTCAAAGCTGGAGACCGACCAGATCATGAGTTCGCGGATCGCTGAGGCCCGGCAGGTCTATGACAAGGCCCTGCAGGCCACCAACGGCGCGCCATTGATCCGGGTGGGACTGGGGCATGTGGACCTTCTTTCCGGAAAGGTCGATGATGCGCGCCAGCATTTTGAGACGGCGCTCACTACCACGCGCACCCGTAAGGGCAATGATCCCGGCATAGCCACGGCCATCGGCCGGGCCATCACCGATGCCAAGGGAGCCGACTACAAGTATGCTGTCCGCCTGCTCGAGGAGGCCACCACACTCGATCCAAAGAATACCGAGGCGCTGCTGCAGTTGGGCAACGCCCACCGAAAAGCGGGGGAGGGCCAGGGCGGGGGCTCCGCCTTTCAGGCCTATAACAAGGCCCTTGAGGTGAATCCGTCCTTCGCCGCTGCCAGTTTCCGGCTCGCCAAGCTCTTTGAAAGCCAGCGCAACTGGGAGCTGTTCCTGAACTACCTCAACGATGCGGTGAAGAAAGACCCCAAGTTCACTCTCGCATATTATGAGCTCTTCTACTACTATTTTTACCGCTCCAAGTTCACCGAGGCCGAGGAGCAGCTGAATCAGTACATCGCGAGCAAGATGCCCGATACGGATGTGCAGGACCAGTTCCTATATGCACAGCTTTGCTGGGCCAAGAAGGATTTCAACTGTGCCACCACCAAGGCAGAAAGTGTCGTGTCGGCCCTGGGGGCGCTCACCAAACCCAAGGTATACCGCTTGCTGGCGGATGCCTATTACAACCATGGTGATCTGGCACAGGCGAAGAAATACAGCGACCTGTTCTTCCTGAAGAAGAACCCGGACGATTACACGTCCTACGACCATAAGCTGCGGGCGGATATCCTGAGCAAGACGGATGGTACCCCCGACGAGGTCGCTTCCAACTATATGCTGGGGGCGCAATTGGATACGCTGCTGAGTTCCAAGATCGACTTCCTCAAGCAGGGTGCTGAATTCTTCAAGGCCCGTGGCGACAGTATCAGCCGCATCAAGGAGGGCGACTTGCGACTGGAGATCCTCAAGATGCGGGGCGCGAATGCCGGACAGCGCGAGCTCTTCGATGCGGGCTTTGCTTACTATCAGGGAAAGCATTATGAAAAGGCCGACAGCATCTTCGATGTTTATTCCGCCCGTTTCCCCGATGAGGTGTATGGCCCGATGATGCAGTACAACATCCACCGCGCCCGGGATACTTCCATGGAAAAGGGTGCGGCCGTACCCTGGGCCGAGAGATACCTGGTGATCCTGGAAAAGGATACCACGAAGAACAAGAAAAACATCATCGGGGTATCCAGCTACCTGGCCTCCTATTACGCCAATGTGGCGAAGGACCGAGACAAGGCCCTGGTCTATCTCCGGAAGATGCTGGCACTCGACCCGTCCAATACGGTCATCCAGCAGAATATCAGTATCCTTGAAAAGGTACAGGCTCCCGGTACAACCCCTCCGTCTCCCAAGCCCGGGCAGGCGCCCGCACGGTCCGGCAAGCCGGCAGCGAAGGGAAAATCGGTCCTCCGGCCGCCCCTACGTGCAGCGACCTGAGTGATGGCCCTCCATCCAATGAATCTAGATCCCCGCCCGCGTGGCGGGGATTTTCTTTGGCCCTGATCCCCTTTATTTTACAAGGTAATGTGGCGGTCCCGCCTTACTTTTGCAGCCACATTCAGCGCGTATGATCCAGTTGCTCCAGACGGGCTTGAACACCAACGATGCGGGCTCTTATCTTCCTGTTGGCATTCAGATCATTTTCGCCGTGGGCCTGGTGGCCTTTTTGATGGTTCTCACCCACCTGTTGGGCCCCAAACGCAGAACGTCCGATAAGCTGCAAAATTTCACCAGCGGGATCGAATCACATGGTGATGCCCGCCAGCCGATGGCCATCAAGTACTTTCTCACGGCCATCCTTTTCGTCCTTTTTGATGTGGAAGTGATCTTTTTCTATCCCTATGCGGTGAATTTCCGCGATCTGGGATGGGCGGGCTTCTGGGCCGTGCTCCTTTTCGTAGGTTTCTTTCTTTGTGGCTTCTTCTATATTGTTAAAAAAGGAGCACTGCGTTGGGAGGATTGAAGGAGGGGCATCAGGGTACCGAACCCGCTGACCTCTCCGGTGTTATATGAAAATAAATGACTAGCATGGCACGTCCGGTTTCATACAATCTCGTTCAGAAGCCCCTGGTGGCCGATATCAGCGTGGCGGAACTGCCGGAGGGTCATCCCGGGGAAGGATTCTTTGCGACCTCGCTCAGCAAGGTGATCGGTCTGGCCCGGAAAAATTCCATCTGGCCACTCCCTTTCGCCACTTCCTGCTGCGGGATCGAATTCATGGCCACCATGGGATCGCATTACGACCTGGCTCGTTTCGGGTCCGAGCGTGTGGGGTTCTCGCCCCGCCAGTGCGATCTGCTCATGGTCATGGGCACCATCGCCAAGAAAATGGGACCGGTGGTCCGTCAGGTCTATCTCCAGATGGCGGAGCCTCGCTGGGTCATGGCCGTCGGTGCCTGTGCCAGCAGCGGCGGCGTTTTCGATACCTACAGCGTGCTGCAGGGTATCGATCAGGTGATCCCGGTGGATGTATATGTGCCCGGTTGTCCGCCCCGTCCCGAAGCGATCATCGATGGGGTACTCCGGATACAGGACCTCGTAGGCAAGGAAAGCCTGCGGCGCAGAAACGGCGACCACTACAAAGCCCTGCTCGAAAGCTACGGAATTCAATAACCCATGCCGCTCACCCACGATCATATCCGCCAGCGTCTGACCGATAAATTCGGCGAGCAGCTCTCGGGCTTCAGCGAGCCCTGGGGGACGCTGACCTTTGAGGCGCCCAAGGAACTGAACCTGAAGGTGCTGACCTTCCTTCATGACGATGCCGAACTGCGGTTCCGATTCCTTACCGATGTCACGGGAGTACATTATCCCGATCAGGCAGGACGCGAACTGGCCGTCGTTTACCATTTGCACAACCTGGAGGACAATGTGCGGCTGCGCTTCAAGGTATTCACGTCGATCACAGAACCCGGTATCTATACGGCCACCGGTCTGTTCTCGGCTGCGAATTGGATGGAGCGGGAGACCTATGACTTTTTCGGGATCCAATTCCTGGGGCACCCCAA
Organism: Bacteroidota bacterium; assembly: GCA_046052505.1. Taxonomy (GTDB): domain Bacteria; phylum Bacteroidota; class Bacteroidia; order Chitinophagales; family Chitinophagaceae; genus JJ008. The sequence continues at coordinate 3,364 of JBJOMF010000211.1, forward strand.
CCTGAAGCGGATCCTCAACGTGGAGGAGATGGAGTACTTCCCGCTACGGAAGGAATTTCCGCTGGAAGACCAGACGCGTATCGATAAGGACGATGCGATGTTCGGAAGAGGATGAAGAACCATTAACCGGTAGGAACGCATGTCAGAACACCATATCAGATTGCCGGAAGGCAGCATCGAGAAGGCCACCACCACGCTGAACCTGGGGCCTACCCATCCGGCCACGCACGGCGTGATGCAGAACGTCCTGGAGCTCGACGGCGAGCGCGTGGTATCCACCGAGCAGACCATCGGGTACATACACCGGGCCTTCGAGAAGCTCGCCGAGCGACGCCCGCTGGCGCAGATCACTACGCTTACCGACCGGCTGAATTATTGCTCCTCGCCGCTCAATAACATGGGCTGGCACATGACCTGTGAGAAGCTTCTTGGGGTGAAGACACCCAAACGGGTCGATTACCTGCGGGTCATCATCATGGAACTGGCACGGATCGCCGATCACCTGATCTGTAACTCCATCGTCGGGGTAGATGCCGGTGCCTATACAGGCTTTCTCTATGTGATGCAGTATCGGGAACTGATCTATGAGATCTATGAGGAGGTTTGCGGCGCCCGCCTCACTACCAATATCGGACGGATCGGCGGTTTCGAGCGTAATTTCAACGACATCGCCTTCCAGAAGCTCGAGAAATTCCTGCGCGAATATCCAAAGGTGCTGAAAGAGTTCGAGGACCTGTTCATGCGCAATCGCATCTTCATGGAGCGGACGATGGGCACCGGCGCCATCAGTGCCGAACGGGCCCTGAATTACGGATTTACCGGTCCCAATTTGCGGGCAGCCGGTGTGGACTACGATATCCGGGTACATACTCCCTACAGCAGCTATGAGGATTTTCAGTTCCACATTCCGGTGGGCAAGACGGGCGATAATTACGACCGCTGGCTGGTCCGTGAAAAGGAGATGTGGGAAAGTCTCAGCATCCTCGAGCAGGCTTATCGGAAAGTGCAGGATTTCAAGGGAGCCGATGCCGAGGTGTACCATGCCGATATTCCGGAATACTACCTTCCTCCTAAGCAGGACGTTTACACCAAGATGGAGGCGCTCATCTATCATTTCAAGATCATCATGGGCGAAACGGAAATCCCGTCCGGAGAAGTATACCATGCCATCGAAGCGGCCAATGGCGAACTGGGTTTTTACCTGATCAGTGATGGAGGCCGTACGCCGTACCGCCTGCATTTCCGCCGGCCCTGTTTTGTGTATTACCAGGCCTACGAGGAGCTCATCCGCGGATCGATGCTCAGCGATGCCATTATGACCATGAGCAGCTTGAACCTGATCGCAGGTGAGTTGGACGCATAAAACGTAAAAAAATGAAGTTGACAGGCAGCAGGAATGATTACAGGGCCGGCCACCGGTCCGATCATCCCGCAGGCCTCATCCCAATCGTATGATAAAGTTCACGGACGATAAACTATCGGAGGTTCGACGCATCATCGATCGCTATCCGCAGGGGCGGCAGAAGAGTGCCCTCATTCCGGTGCTGCACCTGGCTCAGGAAGAGTTCGGTGGCTGGCTCAGTGCCGAGACGATGGACTATGTGGCTTCCGTGCTGGGACTTAAGCCCATTGAGGTTTATGAAGTAGCCACCTTTTACAGCATGTTCAACCTGCAGCCGGTGGGGCGCCACCTCTTCGAGGTTTGTCAGACCGGCCCCTGCATGCTCAACGGCAGCGAAGACATCATCAGCTACATACATCAGCGGCTGGGCATTCGCCCCGGTGAGACCACAACCGATGGTCTTTTCACCCTCAAGACGGTGGAATGCCTCGGTGCCTGCGGCTATGCCCCGATGATGCAATTGGGCAAAAACTATCGCGAACACCTGACCCGGGAGCGGGTGGATGCGATCATCGAGGAATGCACCCGACAGGCGGCAGCCCGGAACTGATGATGAAAGGCACATTCCTCTTAGTTCTTTTAGTGTACACGCTGCGCGTTGCCGGTCAGACCGATTCGCTCCGGCTCACCGGGTCGGTGTCGGGCTTTCATGCTGACCTCGTGAACCGGCATCTCGACCGGATCCGTCGGTGGACCGATCCGAGGCTGACCTACGGTCACAGCAATGGCTGGGTGGAATCGAGAGAGGACCTGCTCCGCAATCTCGAGACCGGTGTCATGCGGTACGAGGCTTTTACAACTGACAGCCTCGCTCTAGCCTTCAGCGGTTCGACCGCCCAGGTACGTTTCATAGCGGATATCCGCGCTGCACTAAACGGAGCCCCGCCGGCAGATTACCGGCTTCGGGTGCTGGAGGTATGGGTGAAAAGAGGAACGCGTTGGCACTTGTTCGCACGGCAGGCAGTGCGCCGGAACTGACAGGGCCGTCAAAAATTTAAACAACTCCGCGACAGCGGAACTGAATATATGGGACGAAAATTATTACTGGAACACGCACACGTCGAAGGCATACGCGGCTATGAGGTGTACCGCCGTCAGGGCGGGTACCGCAGTGTGGAGAAAGCCTTGAGGTCCATGTCGCCCGATCAGGTAACGGATGAAGTGAAGAAAAGCGGACTGCGCGGTCGGGGCGGTGCCGGATTCCCCACCGGTATGAAATGGGGTTTTCTGGCAAAACCGGACGGGGTGCCTCGTTACCTGGTGGTCAATGCCGATGAGTCGGAGCCTGGCACCTTTAAGGACCGCTATCTGATGGAGTTCATCCCGCATCTTCTTATCGAGGGTATGATCGTATCCTCCTTTGCGCTCGGCTCCAACCGTTCCTATATCTATATCCGCGGTGAGTATGCCTGGATCGTCGATATCCTGGAGCAGGCCATCGCCGAGGCCAGGCAGCAGGGTTGGTTAGGAAAGAATATCCTGGGCAGCGGCTTCGATTGCGAGATCTACGTGCAGCGGGGTGCCGGCGCCTATATCTGCGGGGAGGAGACCGCCTTGCTCGAATCACTGGAAGGCAAGCGCGGTAATCCCCGCATCAAGCCTCCGTTTCCGGCGGTGAAGGGGTTGTGGGACTGCCCAACCGTGGTGAACAATGTGGAAACGATCGCTGCGGTCGTGCCGATCATCAATGAGGGCGGTGAGGCGTATGCCCGGATCGGTATCGGTAAGTCGACAGGAACCAAGCTGATCTCTGCTTGCGGCAATATCCGGAAGCCGGGTGTTTACGAGATCGATATGACCTTATCCGTGGAAGAGTTCATTTTCAGCGATGAATACTGCGGAGGTATCGCCGCCGGCCGCAAGCTCAAGGCCTGTATCCCGGGTGGATCCTCCGTGCCCATTCTGCCGGCCAACCTGCTGCTTAAAACGGCGAAGGGCGAGACCCGGATGATGACTTACGAAAGCCTGGCCGATGGCGGCTTCGCCTCCGGTTCCATGATGGGATCCGGCGGATTCATAGTTCTGGACGACCGGCAGTGCGTCGTACGTCACACCTACACCCTGGCCCGGTTTTACCGGCATGAGAGCTGCGGTCAGTGTTCTCCCTGCCGCGAGGGGACGGGCTGGATGGAAAAGATCCTTTGGAACATCGAGACCGGCAAGGGAAAGAGGAGCGATATCGACCTGCTGTGGGATATTCAGCGCAAGATCGAGGGCAATACGATCTGTCCCCTTGGGGATGCCGCCGCCTGGCCCGTGGCCGCGGCCATCCGTCATTTCCGGGACGAGTTCGAATGGCACGTATCCCACCCGGAGGATGCGCAGCGTCGTAATTTCGGCCTGGCAGGATATGCCGACCCGATCCCGGTTCTATCATGAACAAAAAATCATTCGGTCATACTTGAATCCATACCATGGCGGACGAAAAGAAATCACTCAGCGTAACGATCGACAACATCACCATCGAGGTGGAACCGGGAACGTCCATCCTACAGGCCGCGCGCCGTATCGGCGGTGATGTGACCCCCCCGGCCATGTGCTATTACAGCACCCTGCAGGGCAGCGGCGGAAAGTGCCGGACCTGTCTGGTGGAAGTAGCGGCCGGTTCCGCGGCCGACCCGCGGCCCATGCCCAAGCTGGTGGCCAGCTGCCGCACACCGGTCATGGACGGAATGGTCGTAAAGAACATCACCAGCGACCGGGTTCAGGATGCCCGTGCCGGCGTGGTCGAATTCCTGTTGCTCAACCATCCATTGGATTGCCCCGTGTGTGACCAGGCAGGAGAATGCCATCTGCAGGACCTGGGATATTCGCACGGAAAGGAAGGCACCCGCTACGAATTCAACCGCCGCACGTTCGAAAAAGAGGATATTGGACCCTATATTCAGTTGCATATGAACCGGTGCATCCTTTGCTACCGGTGTACCTATGTGGCCGATCAGCTGACCAACGACCGCGTACACGGTGTGCTCGACCGCGGTGACCATGCGGAGATCTCGACCTATATCTCCAAGGCGATCGACAATGATTTCAGCGGGAACATGATCGATGTTTGTCCGGTCGGGGCGCTGACCGACAAGACCTTCCGGTTCAAGAACCGGGTATGGTTCACCAAACCCGTCGATGCCCATCGCGATTGCGACACCTGTTGTGGGAAAGTGACCCTCTGGCAGCGCGGTGATGATGTGCTCCGGGTTACCGCCCGCAAGGATGAGTGGGGTGAGGTGCAGCGCTCCGACGGGAAGCCCGGCTGGATCTGCAATACCTGCCGTTTCGATAAGAAGAAGGCCTCTGACTGGGTCATCGAAGGCCCTACAAAGATCAGCCGGCACTCAGTGATCTCACAAGGACATTACCTGAACCTCCAGCGCCCCAAAGAGACCCTGCCGGACGTAATGGGCGGACGCGCCCCCAAGCTGCTCATGGACATCCATGACGTGAGCGATGTGAACGATCCCGATGTGCACCTCAGCGAACTGCCGGGGCCGGCCACCGGTAAAACATTCGATAAAAAATAACCCGCGGCAGGGCCGCACCCTATTTATGATGCACATTCTGGCTTTGGACCTCTGGTTACTCGTGGAGAAGTTCGCTCTTATCGGCTTCATCATCACCCTGTCGCTGGTGATCGCGATGTACACCACCTATGCCGAACGCAAGGTGGCGGCCTGGTTGCAGGACCGCCGCGGACCGAACCGGGCGGGCCCCTGGGGCATCCTGCAGCCGCTGGCCGACGGCGGCAAACTGTTCTTCAAGGAGGAGATCATCCCGCTGGCCTCCTCCCGGTTCCTCTTCATCCTGGGACCTTCCCTGGCCATGATCACTGCGATGCTCACCAGCGCCGTGATACCCTGGGGCGGAACCCTCCACCTGTTCGGGCGCGACATCTCCCTGCAGATCGCCGACATCAACATCGGGATCCTGTATATATTCGGCGTCGTCAGCCTCGGGGTGTATGGTATCATGATCGGAGGCTGGGCCTCGAACAACAAATTCTCCCTGCTGGCCGCGATACGCGGGGCTTCCCAGATGATCTCGTATGAGCTTGCCATGGGGCTTTCGCTGCTGGCGGTCCTGCTGCTCACCGGCACCCTGCAAATGAGCGGGATCGTAGCCAACCAGACCACCGGGTCCAACCTCTGGCATGTGATCGTGCAGCCGGTCGGTTTCATCATTTTCTTCGTCTGTGCCCTGGCCGAGTGCAACCGCACGCCGTTCGACCTGCCGGAGGCCGAGAATGAACTCAATTTCGGGTACCATCAGGAATATTCTTCCATGAAACTGGGTTTCTATCTGTTCGCCGAGTACATCAATATGTTTATCAGCAGTGCCGTGATCGCCACCTTGTACTTTGGCGGGTACGATATCCTCCCGTTCGTGGATGAGACCACCTGGGGACTGTCGGCCAACCTGCTTACCCTGTTGGGATTTGCGGCGCTGATGGCCAAGACCTTTTTCTTCCTGTTTGTATTCATCTGGATCCGGTGGACCATCCCCCGGTTCCGGTACGACCAGCTGATGCGGCTGGGATGGAAGAAGCTGATCCCATTGGCGCTGGTCAACATGTTGGTGACCGCCGCGGTGGTCCTGTGGTTGAAAAAGTAATAGAGGCCCTCGCCCCTTGGGCGTCGGGGTCATAAAAGACTATATTTGCGAAATTTTCAAGCGGAGAAAGCCATGCAGCTCACACAACGATCCGTACCGGTGGACCGGAAGCCGATGACGGCCCTTGAGAAGATCTATTTGTGGAATATCCTCAAGGGGATGGCCATCACGCTCCGGCACCTGTTCCGTAAGAAGGCCACCATTCAGTACCCCGAGCAGAAGCGGACCTTCTCCAAGGTCTTTCGGGGGCTGCACGTGCTGAACCGGGATGCCGAAGGCCGCGAGCGCTGCACCGCCTGTGGTCTGTGTGCCGTAGCCTGTCCGGCCGAGGCCATTACCATGGAGGCCGCCGAACGGCAACCAGGGGAGGAGCACCTGTACCGGGAGGAGAAATATGCCGCCCGCTACGAGATCAATATGCTTCGCTGTATTTTCTGCGGATTGTGCGAGGAAGCTTGTCCGAAGGATGCTATCTACCTGTCGCAGACCTTTGCACCGGCCAATTACGGACGCAGCGGATTCATCTATAAAAAGGAGGACCTGCTGATCCCCGATCCGTTGACGCAGCGCGAAGCTTATGAAAAGGCCCTGGGCGACCTGGCCGCCAAAAACTGATTCATCACTGAACCCGTTCTGTACGAGGAACAAGCGATATGACAGTCACGCAACTTCTTTTCTGGGCCCTCTCCGTTCTGGCGCTCTTCAGTGCCCTGATGGTAGTCACGGCCCGGAATCCGGTCCACTCGGTGCTCTGGCTCATCGTCACGTTTTTCTCGATCTCGGGTCATTACATCCTGTTGAATGCGCAGTTCCTTGCGATCGTGAACATCATCGTGTACGCCGGTGCCATCATGGTGCTGTTTCTCTTTGTCATCATGCTCATGAACCTGAACCGCGATACCGAGCCGCAAAAGAAGCGCTGGCTGAAAATCGCTGGTGCCGTTGCCGGTGGCTGTTTGCTGCTGGTGCTGGTGGCCGCGCTGAAGGATGCCGGCCTCAATGAGCAGCAGGCCCTGGTGAAGACCGGTGAGATCGGACTGATCCGGAACCTCGGGCGCGCGTTGTTCAGCACCTATGTGGTGCCGTTCGAGATCAGCAGCATCCTGTTCCTGGCCGCCATGGTGGGCGCCGTGGTGATCGGAAAAAAAGAATGATAACCCCGCCGCTCCATGCGGC
>JBJOMF010000212.1:0-20461 GCA_046052505.1 Bacteroidota bacterium
GCTCTTCCGATCTAAGCTTGCGTTCACCACCCGGCATGCGGCGGACCCCACCCCCGGCATGGTCTTTATGCAGGTGGGTAAGCAAAACCCTGGTGACCTGGTCGGGATGGATACCGGCCTGCTTCAGATTCCGGTACAGCTGCGGTTGCCCGTCGATCTCGAATCCCAGACCCGTATCGAGTAATATAACATCATCGTCCGTAATGACCACAAACGGCTGTATTTCAACCAGGAGGCTCCCGGTGGGCCGGAGGTTCAATGTGTCGACCGCATCGATGAAGGGAATGAACTCCTTGGTAGCATCAATGGTGAAGCGGCCCTCGGAAAGTGGTATAAATTTCATGCCGTGACGGGAACTGGCCGCAAGTTGCACCCAATTCCGTCAATTTCCCAATCTCAAGCAGTGCTAGCGTACCACCATCTGGCGGTCGGCATCCAGCCGTATCAGTATAAAAAGCAGGATCGTGAAGGTGAGCAGCGATGTTCCTCCGTAACTGATGAACGGCAATGGGATCCCGATCACGGGAGCGAGACCGATCGTCATGCCGATATTGATGATGATATGAAAAAAGAATACGGAAGCGACCCCGTACGCATAGCATCGACTGAAGGTGCTTCGCTGCCGTTCTGCGATGGTGACGATGCGGAAGAGTAATACAAGGTACAGGAACAGCAGGACCAAACTGCCGATGAATCCGAACCCCTCCCCCACCGTACAGAAGATAAAGTCGGTGCGCTGCTCGGGCACGAAATCGTAGCGGGTCTGGGTTGCGTTGAGCAACCCCTTGCCGAAAATTCGGCCGCTCCCTATGGCGATCTTCGATTGTCGGACATTGTAACTGGTGCCGCTCTCTTTTTTCTTCTTCTGTTCCGTCTCTGAAAGACCGGCCTGTACACTCACATACGGATTGTCCTTCCCGAACAGATCGAAGATGCGTTCGACCTGATGCTTTTGAAGGACCTTCTGGAAGAGGTAGGGTACTGCGAACCGCTGGATACCGACGCAAAGACCCCAAATAAGGAGTATTCCTACCAGAAGACTTCGGTTGCGACGCAGGGTACGGCGCAACAGGTACAGCACCACTACGGTCAGTGCGGTCAGAAAAAAGGCCAGCGTATTGGGCGCAATGAGAATGCTCGCAATGATCAGTGTCGCAAAGGCAAGGCCGATGAGGAGGAACTGGGAGGGAAGCCCCTCCCGGTACATGACCAAAAAGAAGGAAAGATATACCAGTGCGAGCCCGGTCTCACTCTGCAGGATCGTGAGGACAGCCGGCAGGAGCGCGATCACGGCAGCGATGGCTTGGGATCGCAATTTGCTGAAATCCGTCTCCGGTCGGGACAGGTATTTGGCCAGGGCCAGCGCCACGAAGATCTTACAGAATTCAGCCGGCTGAAAGTTGAAAGCGCCCATCTTGATGATGGATGCAGTGCCCTTCACATTGGAATGCAACGGGAATACGGCAAGGAGTGCCAGTAACCCGGCAGCATAGCCCAGATTGGCCGTGGCGGCGAAGAATTTGCTGTCGGTAAGCAGGATGACGAGGGCGATCACCGAGCCGATGACAAAAAAGTAGAACTGCTTGCTGTAATCGGTTCGGAACCGAAGGAAGCTCTGAACGATCGGATCCCCTTCCCGGTAGGTGGCGGCAAAGATCGCGATCAGCCCGATCGTGACCAGCACCAGATAGATACCGGCCAGGCTCCAGTCGATCCCCTTAGATATGGTCGGATTCCGTTGATTCACGTGCGTTTGGTTTGCGGAGATACAAGCCGCAACATTACGGGAAGGGGTCCGGCATGGGATCGGGACGGACCCGGTTCGTTGGCCGGCCGGCGTTCCTGCCGTTGGTTACCGGTCGTCGCCGCCTCCCTCCGTTCCCCCTGTTTGCGTCGGAGTGAATCCTTTTCCCGCATTTTGTCGAGCATCCGTTTTGGAATGAGATTGACCTCGGACATGCGTGCCGCCAAACCCGAACGGGCAGCCGAGATCGTATCGTTGATGTATTTCTCGATCATAAGGCTCACGATAGGTGCCGCATAGGTGCCGCCGAACCGACCGGAATTCTCCACCACGCACATGATCGCGATGCGGGGGTTTTCCCGCGGTGCAAATGCGGCGAAGAACGAGTGATTGGGCTGTTTCACTCCCCGGTAATAATTTTCTACCGTACCCGTCTTTCCACAGATCGTGATACCCTCCACCTTTGAACCCCGCCCCGTGCCGCTTTCCATCACGCCCTGCATCCCGTCGTGCACGGCCTCGAAGATGCTATCCGGAATGTTGATGGGTACGATCCGCTGGCGGAAAGGCTCCAACAGGCCAAATACGTCACCGCCCTCGATAGAATCGACGACATGTGGGATATAGTACCACCCCTTGTTCGCGATATAGGCCATTTCATTGGCCACCTGCAACGGGGTGGCGGTCACTTCTCCCTGGCCGATGCTGACGGAACGGAAGGTGCAGAAATTCCAGCGACCGGGGCCATACAACTTCGGGTTGTTGAAATATTCGGGTGTCGGGATGTTCCCCTTCTGCTCCGTAGGCACATCGACTCCCAGCCGATGGCCCAGTCCGAATGCCGACATGTACTGATTCCACCGGCGCAGGCTGCTGTCGATGCTCGGATACTTCGGGTTGTTGATGACCCGCTGCATGACGTTCGCGAAATACGTATTGCAGGAATGTGTGATGCCCGTCTTCAGGTAATACGTTCCGGGGTCCAGGCAGCCCATGGGCTTGCCGCCGCACCCCCGAAAGGCCCCGTTGCAGCTGAACGTGGTCTGCGGGGTGATCACCCCTTCAGCCAGTCCGACCAGGCCCTGCAGGGTCTTGAACGTGGATCCCGGAGCGTAGCTGGCGTTGACGGCCCGATTCAGGAGAGGCAGTCGGGGATCGCTGTACAGTTCGGAAAAATGCCGGCGACGCTCGGGACCCGTGAGGTACCCGGGATTGTAGGTGGGGCTGCTGACCATCGCGATGATACCCCCCGTCCTCGGATCGATCGCTACGATGGAGCCGACCTTGTTCCTCATGAGTTGTTCACCGAATGCCTGCAATTCGATATCGATGCTGGTAAAGAGGTTGCTGCCTGCCGAGGCCGGTACATCCATCGTGCCTCCCTCATAAGGACCCTGGATGCGGCTGTAATTGTCCTTGATCAGATATTGCACCCCGCGCTGGCCCATCAACGCTTTCTCATAGCTCGCCTCGAGCCCGGTCATCCCCGCATAGTCACCGCTGACATATCCATCGTCAGCGTGTTTTTTCAGGTAATTGGTATCGACCTCACCGAGGTAACCAAAGATATTGGCACCGGCCTCGAACGGATAGGAGCGGATGGGCCGTTCCTGCAGGTAGAAGGCTTGCTGGAAACGCCAAAGATTTTCCTGTATCCGGGCGTATTTCAACGGGGTCAGGGAAGGCTCGAACACCGACGCCTTCTGGGCACCATTCTTGATGATCGCATTGATCGAACGGTCACGGAACAGGGCGGTATCGATCTCCAGAAGGCGACACAGGAACAGGGTGTCGATCCCCTTGAGTTGCGCCGGAGTGAACATCAGGTCGTGCGTAAGCGTGTTGTTCACGATCGCCTTACGGTGGCGGTCAAAGACCAACCCCCGGGGCGGATACACCGTACGACGCAGGATGGCATTGTCATCGGCCATCTGCCGGAATTTACCCGACAGGACCTGCAGGTAGAACAACTGTCCGGCAATGACGATGAACGCCAGTGCGAACAGGAGTCGGATGATGCGGCTTCTTGACTGATTGAATACTGACATCGCAGGAACGGACGGAATCGCACAGCAGGATCCCCTGTTACTAATGCTCCGCAAAATACGATGCGGGATCGCGGGTATCCAAATCTAATTGACCGTATCCCTCAGGCCTTGTTGGTCCGGAACCTAAGATTCCGGGGGAATACCAACTCAACGGCAAAGATCAGCAGCAGACTGACCCCCGTGGAGGCGACGACCTGGATCAGGAAGTCGAGAAAGCGGCCCACGCTGAGCCACTCGAGGAAGACCAGATAGCCGTGATGAAGCAAGGTCAGCATAAAGACATACAGGGCATAAGGTGTCCACTGCATGGCCGCGGGCGACGGTTCGCGGTAGTTGAATTCGGAACTTTCGCGCGGGGTCAGGATACCAATCAGGTAGGGACGGACATAGGCGATCAGTACGCAAGCCGCGGCATGCAGGCCGGGGGTTTGGGTGAAATAATCCAACACCAGACCTGTCAGGAAGCCCGCCGCCAGCAGCCCGATCCGGGAAATGGAAAAGGGCAGCCACAGGATGTAGAGGAAATAGATGGAGGGTGTGATGAACCGGTGCAGGTGCGGGATCTTATTCAGTATATAAACCTGGATCCCGATGAACACGGCAAGGCGGATGATATTGCGAAGAAGGTCTCTCATCGGGGGGTCTTGGGCTGGTTCTCCATTTCGCGTTTGGTCTCCTCGTTCAGTTTCGATTGCTCGGCATAATCCCGGTTCTCAATCACATGAACCTGCTGTAGCCGGGTGAAGGATGCCGCCGTTCGGATGGTCAGTTCATACATACCAGTCGTATTATCCAGCCGTATGGCAGCGACGGTGCCGAGCAGATGCCCCGGAGGAAAGTTAAAGGACACCGGGCTGGTCAGTACCGTATCGCCGACACGGACCTCAAGTGATTTCGGGATCTTCCTGAGCAGCAGGTAGCGGGGGTCCTTGCCGTCCCAGATGGCCATGCCGTAATCACCGCTTCGCTTCAGGGCCGCGCTGACAGCGTTCTGAATGTGCAGCAGGCTCATCACCTGACAGAAGTTCGGGCTCACGTTCACCACGATCCCTATGGCCGCTCCATCCGAGCTCACCACGGCCATATTATCGCGGATGCCCTGCCGAAAGCCCCGGTTGAGCTGCAGGTAATTCTTTTGGAAGTTGACGGTATTGTACACCACCTGCGCGGCACGGTAGTAATACCGGCGGTAGCGGCCCGAACTGTCAGTGGCCAGGGAATCGGTAGCTACCTGAAGCGAACGGTCGCGGTCGGCATACTGGGCCTCGAGCAGGTTGAGCAGGGAGTCATTATACGCGTGAACCCTCAGATTTTCCTCGCGCAGCGCGAAAAAATCCTCCAGCCGGTTGTATTGTGCGTTGATCCGGCCTGTGATCTCCTGGGCGGCACCCAGAAACTGAACGCGGTGAAAGCGATTGTAAGAGAACAGGAACCAAAGGGAAACGACCTGCAGAAACAGGAAGAGGATAAAGGTCTGGTAGCGCCGAATGAAGAGAAGTACGTTTCGCAACGGATCCAGTTTGGATGATCTGGGGCCGGACGGATTCCCGCCCGGACTCCGGGGATTACCGCATCACAAACGGATAGCGGTCATAGTTCTTCAATGCGATACCGGTACCGCGCACCACGCTCTTCAGCGGGTCGTCGGCCACATGCACCGGCAGCTTGATCTTGTTGCTGAGCCGCTTGTCGAGCCCCCGCAGCAAGGCGCCCCCGCCAGTGATGTACAGCCCGCGGCGGTAGATATCGGCTGCCAGTTCCGGAGGGGTCTGCTCAAGCGCTTTCAGGATGGCCTCCTCGATCTTGAAGATGCTCTTGTCGAGGGCCTCGGCGATCTCCTGGTAGCTGACCATGATCTGCTTGGGGATACCCGTCACAAGATCGCGTCCGTTCACCGGGAAATCATCCGGCGGATTATCGATATCCTTGGTGGCTGCGCCGACCTGAATCTTGATCTGCTCGGCGGTCCGTTCGCCGATCAGCAGGCTGTGATATCGCCGGAGGGCTTCCATGATGTCCGCCGTGAACTCGTCCCCTGCGATCCGGATGCTTTGGTCGCAAACGATCCCGGCCAGGGCGATGACGGTGATACCGGTCGTACCGCCACCGATATCGATGATCATGTTGCCTACCGGCTCCTCCACATCGATACCGATACCCAGCGCAGCCGCCATGGGCTCATGGATGAGGTAGACCTCTTTAGCACCGGCCTGCTCCGCGCTGTCGCGAACCGCACGCTTCTCCACTTCGGTGATGGAGGAGGGAATACAGATCATCATACGCCAGCTGGGCGGGAAAAGCGGCTTTTTGGGATAGACGAGTTTGATCAGTTCACGGATCATGAGCTCCGCAGCATTGAAATCGGCGATCACGCCATCCTTCAGCGGACGAACGGTACGGATGCTTTCGTGCGTCTTCTCATGCATCATCAGCGCCTTCTTCCCAACGGCCATGACCTCTTTCGGGTTGTTCCGGTTCAGTGCCACGATGCTCGGTTCATTCACGACCACTTCGTCATTATGAATGATCAGGGTGTTAGCCGTACCGAGATCGATGGCGATCTCTTGTGTAAACCAGTTGAAAAGTCCCATGAATCCGCCTTGATTTAGATTGGGGCAAAGGTGTAGGAATAATCTGAATCCGCAAAGGCACCGGAAACGGCTGTCGTATTTTTTTGCGAAGCCAGCCGGCACCGGTAACGGTGGCGGGAGCGCGACATGCGGGTGCCTGGCTTTTGCAGTACCTTCACTGAATGCGGATCATCACCCGAACGGTCTGGATCCTGGCGCTGGTGAGCCTGTTGGCGGATGTGGCCAGTGAGATGCTCTACCCGGTGATGCCGGGCTTTCTGCGGGAGATCGGCTTCAGCGTCCTGCTGATCGGCATCCTGGAGGGGGTGGCCGGTTTCACAGCCGGCATCAGCAAAGGGTATTTCGGGAAGCGGAGCGACGAGTCCGGACTGCGGCTGCCCTTCATCAAACTGGGCTACCTGCTGGCCGCGGTGGCCAAGCCGCTGATGGCTGTTTTCACCGCCCCGGGCTGGATATTCGGGGTCCGCACCCTCGACCGGCTGGGCAAGGGAGTGCGTACCGCTGCCCGGGATGCCCTTCTATCAGCCGCAGCGACACGGGAAACCAAGGCGCGTGTGTTTTCCTTCCACCGGAGCATGGATACGATCGGGGCAGCTTTGGGACCGCTGCTGGCACTGACTTTTCTTTACTGGCATCCCGGCGATTATCAGACGTTGTTCTACCTGGCCTTTATCCCGGGCCTGCTGTCGGTACTGCTTGCCTTTCTGTTGCGGGAAACCCGGCACCCGGTATCCACGCTGGGCCGTGGGAATTTCTTCTCGTTTTTCCGGTACTGGAGGCATGCCCCCGCCGAGTTCCGGCAGGTGGTACCCGGACTGTTGCTCTTCGCCCTGTTCAACAGCTCGGATGTATTCCTGCTTTTGATTACCCGCGAGACCATCGGCGACCAGACCCTGACCATTTCGGGAGCCCGCTTCGATGCGGAAACCCTGACGATCGCAGCCTATATCTTTTATAACCTCGTGTATGCGCTGACCGCCTATCCCATGGGCATGCTGGCCGACCGGCTGGGGCACCGACGGGTCCTTATCTCCGGACTGCTGCTCTTTGCCCTGGTCTATGCAGGTTTCGCCACCCGGCCTGACACGGGCTGGTTATTCGGCCTGTTCGCCCTATACGGGATCTATGCAGCGGCCACGGAAGGAATCGTGAAGGCCTGGATCACCAACCTGGCCCATGAAAAGAACACAGCAACGGCGATCGGTTTTTACACCAGTGCGGAAAGCATCTGTTCACTCCTGGCAAGCATCCTTGCCGGCGTATTGTGGACCGCCTTCGGGAGTGCCGCGACCTTCGGAAGCAGTGCAGGCATTGCGCTTCTGGTAGTTCTATATCTGGTAGCCTGCCGGCCCAGACGGGCCATCGGATAAGAGCTGCGAAAGCAGGAGCCAGGCTGCGGTGTTGCTAGCTGCCTGCCATACCGAAACCCAATTGCTGTTCGACCGCAACGGGAAGGGCCGGACGCAGGCGGCGTTCCACCAGAAAGCTGTTCAGCTGTGCGATCTCCCGGAAAATGTAATGTTTTTCAGCAGCGCCCTTCAGATAATCCTTTCCGGAACTGCCGCCGGTACCGATCCGGGTGCCGATCATGCGGTGCACCATGTTCATGTGCCGGTATCGCCAGGAACTGAGCTGCTCGTCGATCTCCAGCAATACATTCAGCAATTGGAACGGAAGATGCAATAAGGGATAATCACGGTACAGCATGATGAACAGGGCTGCGCGGCAGGCAGGCCCGGACAGGGTCCGTCCCGACCCGTTACCGGACGGACGGAACACCTCACTGAATTGATCGAGGTTGGACCGCTCCGCATCGGCCAGACTCGCCTGATAGACCGTTCGGTAATGATCCCAGAACGACTCTCCGGCACCCTCCCTGAGCAAGGGCATCCGCTCCAGCCAGCTATTGAGCAATTCTATAAGAGAGGTCCGGCTTTCCGCATCGCGGATACGTGAAACATGCTCGGGCCGCAACTGTGAGAGATAGTGGTCCTTGCCATACCGGTCGCCGAACTTCAACCCCAGCTTCGCCTCGAGCTCCTTAAACTGCCAGCTCTGGAATCCCGATGCGGGTCGCAGCATGTCCCTGAAATCCAAAAAATCCATGGGCGTCATGGTCTCCATGATATCGACCTGCTGCACCAGCAACCGAAGGATGGTGACGCAGCGGCTCAGGCGATGGACTACGGTCTGCAGTTGGGGGGAATTGTCGTTCAGCGCGGGCTGGCTCAATACCGCTGCCACCGAGTCAACTTCCTGATGAAGTTGTTTGAACCAAAGCTCATACGCCTGGTGGATGATGATGAAGAGCATTTCATCATGTGCCGGAAGACCGCGACGGTCACTTTCCGGGGATTGTGCCTGAAGGATCCTGTCCAGCTGCAGGTAATCGTGGTAATGCACTTCACCGGCCATACGTGTGTTTTGACAAATGTAATCCTTTGGCCTAATCGAATTCGTAGCCAATGTCGCTGCGGTAATACATGCCGGCGAAGGAGATCTGCCGGATGACATCCTTCGACCGTTGCACGGCCTCATTGACGGAAGCACCGAACGAAGTCACGCAACAGACACGTCCACCTGCTGTGACGAGCTGCCCGTTGTTTTCGGCCGTACCCATATGGAAAAGGATGCTCTCCTCCTCCGGCAGCGACCGTATCCCGCTGATTGGGACATCCTTTGCATAGGAACCCGGGTAGCCTCCGCTGACAGCCACCACCGTACAGGCGGTTCGGGGATCGCTCGCAACGGAAGCCCCCTTGAGTTGACCGGACGCTGTGGCGCATAACAGTGGGATGAGGTCGGTATGAAGGCGGGGGATCACCACTTCGGTTTCGGGATCTCCCATGCGACAATTGTATTCAATAACGTACGGCTGCCCGCCTACGATCATCAATCCGAAAAAGACAAAGCCCCGGTAATGCAAGCCGTCCGCATGGAGACCGTTCACCGTCGGGCGGATGATCGAATCCTCGATGCGCTTCATCAGAGCGGCATCCGCGAAAGGGACGGGACTGACAGCACCCATGCCACCGGTGTTGGGGCCGGTATCACCGGCACCGATCCGTTTGTAATCCTTTGCTTCCGGAAGCAATACAAAGTCGGTTCCATCCGTCAGCACGAATACCGACATCTCGATCCCATCCAGGAACTGCTCCACCACCACGTTCTTGCCGGCATCGCCGAATTTGGCATCACGGACCATCGAAGCGAACACATCGATGGCCTCCTGGTGGGTCTCACAGATGACGACCCCCTTCCCTGCGGCAAGACCATCGGCCTTCAACACGATGGGAAGTGCATGCGACCGCAGGTAGGCCACGCCTTCCTCATATCTGGCATTGTTGAACTCCCGGTAGCCAGCGGTGGGAATGCCATGACGGAACATAAACTCCTTAGCAAAGGCCTTGCTGCCCTCTAACTGAGCTGCGGCACGGTCGGGGCCGATCACGGCGATCCCGGGCAGGGCTGGGCTTCCGCGGAGACGGTCGGTGAGACCGAGTACCAACGGTTCTTCCGGACCTACAACCACCATCCCGATCCCGTGCTGTAAGCAAGCCGCCTCGATCCCGTCAAAATCCGTCACGGCGATGGGCAGATTCGTACCGCAGGCAGCCGTTCCCGGATTACCGGGTGCGATGAAGAGGGCATCGCATAGCGGGCTTTGGACCATCTTCCACGCGAGGGCGTGTTCGCGTCCACCCGATCCGATCAGAAGAATACGCATGGTAAAAAAAGAAGCCGTCTTATCGGCGATTGCGAATATCGGTAACGGGAACCAATGGCTGGGGAAATTTTCCGGGCGTGGATTTTTCGTATTTTGTCCTTTCGGAAGACCGATCCGCCTTTCCGTAACCAAAACATGCAGTATGAACCAACCTGTCAAGACCGGCAAACACCCCAAAGCCCTTTATATCCTGTTCTTCACGGAAATGTGGGAACGGTTCGCCTACTACCTGATGGTAGGGATCCTGTTCCTCTACATGATCGATACCAAAACAGGCGGTAAGGGCTTTGACTCCAAAATCGGAGCGGATATCGTCGGCAGCTTTATCGCACTGGTCTACCTCACCCCCTTCATCGGTGGCCTCATCGCCGACCGCTACCTCGGCTACATCAAGTCCATTTTCATCGGGGGCTCGCTGATGGCGGCCGGCTACCTCGGCCTCTCCATTCCCGGTGATACAGCCATGTTCGTTTCTCTGGCCCTGATCATCGTAGGTAACGGCTTCTTCAAACCCAATATCTCCACCCTGCTCGGCAATATCTACAACCGATCCGACCTGCAGCCCCTGAAAGACAATGCCTATAATATCTTTTACATGGGTATCAATATCGGGGCCTTTGTCTGCAATTTCGTAGCCGCCTACCTGCGCAACGCATATGGCTGGGGCTATGCGTTTGGCGCCGCCGGAGTCGGCCTCATCATCGGGCTGGGCATCCTGGCAACGGCCGTTAAGAACAGGGAGATCAGCGAGGCGGATGTGCGGAAGCCGGTGCAGGCGGAAGATATGCCCTTGTCCGGTATCTTCATGACCGTTTTCCTGCCGGCCATCATCGCTGCGGCGATCGGCTGGTTCCTGCCTGCAAAAATACTCGGTGCCCCGCTGATGGGTACGCAAGCCAACGATGCCTTCATCTTCGCGTGCCTGCCCATCATCGCATTCTACATCTCCCTCTGGGTACGGGCCAAGGGGCAGGATAAAAAAGGGATCGGGGCCCTGTTGTTCATTTTTGCCATCGCTATCGCGTTCTGGACCATCTACAACCAGAACTCCACAGGACTGACCCTGTGGGCAGAGAAACATACCGACCGCGTGGCTTCACCCACCACCGAACGGCTGACCAGCGCGATCTTCCCGATGCAAAAAGTAACCGATACCCTGCGTTCGGTGAGTAAACTCGATCCCTACATGCGGGAGGTCAAGGATGACAGCGGACAGGTAGTACAGGAAATGGGGCCAGACCCGTATTTCGTGAACGTGCCCAAAGACCAATGGCCGCAGGGAAAGGAAGTGAAACTGACCAACACGGAGCTGTATCAGTCGATCAATCCGCTGTTCATCGTGTTGCTGACCCTGTTCTTCGTGCCCTTCTTCAGCTGGCTGCGGACAAAAGGCAAGGAACCGACAACGATGTCGAAATTCGGTATGGCCCTGTTCATTTCAGGCCTGTCGGCCCTCGTGATGGTATTCGCCATCCTGTCGGTACCCTCCATCTACACCCACAAAGCCTCCCCCATCTGGCTCTGGCTGACCTATTTCGTATTTACGATCAGTGAGATCTTCCTGAGTCCGATCGGGCTTTCGCTGGTATCCAAGCTGGCCCCCGCCCGCCTCACCGCCCTGCTGATGGGCGGCTGGTTCCTCTCCACTTCGATCGGAGGAAAACTGGCGGGCGTAATGACGAGTTTCTGGGACGATTTCACCGACAAGAAAATGTTCTTCCTGATCCTGGTGGGTGCTGCCTTCATCGGAGGTATCCTGATCTACTCCCGGATCCGGTCGCTGAACCAGATCGTGAAAGACAAGACCGGATCGCATTGATCGCATCGCATTTCGCAAAGGCGACCCCAGGGTCGCCTTTTTTATTTCCCTGCCTCGATTTCAGTATCTTGAAAAGCCAATAACGACACTGCCCATGTGGAAAAAACACCCGCGCGCCCTCCCCTTCCTCTTTTTCTCCGAGATGTGGGAGCGGTTCGGATACTACCTGATGATCGGCATCTTCACGCTGTACCTGAAGGATGCCTCCGACGGCTTCAATATGGACGAAAAGGATGCCTCCAGCCTATACGGGACCTTCATCGCCCTCGTCTTCTTTACACCCTTTCTCGGCGGCCTGATCGCCGACCGCTACCTGGGCTACCGCCGTTCCATCGTCCTGGGTGGCCTGCTGATGGGAACGGGCTACTGCCTCATGGGGATCCACGATATCCGGATGCTGTACCTGTCGATGACCCTCGTCATCATCGGGAACGGATTCTTCAAACCCAATATCTCCACCCTGCTGGGCAACGTGTACTCCACCCCCGAGCACCTGCACCAGAAAGATGAGGGTTACAACATCTTCTACATGGGGATCAACGTCGGTGCGTTCATCTGTAACTTCTTCGGCGCGGCCCTCTATACCATGGTCGGCTGGGAAGCCGCCTTCGCGGCCGCCGGCGTGGGGATGTTCATCGGGGTGTTGGTATTTCTGGCCGGTACCCGGCATTACCGCGCCTATGATGTGCGGAAACCCCTGAAACCGGGTGACCTGCCACTGGGAAAGATCCTGGCCATCGTCATCCTGCCATCGATGCTGTTCGGAGCGATCGGCTGGTTCATCAAGGGTACCGGGGGGTACATCTTCGACTCCGACTCCACCGATGCCTTCATCTTCGCCTGTATACCCGTCTGCGTTTTCTACCTGGTGTTGTGGTTCCGCAGCAGCCGGGATGAACGACCCGCAATGGGAGCCATGCTGGCCATCTTCGCCGTTGTGATCCTTTTCTGGGCCATCTTCAAACAAAACGGCTCGGCGCTGAACACCTGGGCCAGCCGCTATACAGACCGGGAAGTGACCGGCGGCATCGGTTCGCTGCTGCACAACCTGAAACAAACCGACAAGCCGTCGAATACCACCTATAAGCTGGACAGTGTGGTGAAGCTCGATGCGCAGTTCCGTAAACTGCGGTCAGACGGAAAGGAAATGAAAGAGTGGGGATATCCTCCGTATTTCAAAAATGTACCGGCCGATCGGTTGCCGCAGGAAGGTACGACCATCAAGGCCTGGCTGCCCAGCCTCAGTCAATCCATCAACCCCTTTTGGGTGATCGTGTTGACCCCGCTGGTGGTGGCATTCTTCACCTGGCTCCGGCAACGGAAGAAAGAACCCAGCACACCGACCAAAATCGCCTTTGGCCTGCTGTTGTCCGCTCTGTCGGTACTGGTCATGGTGGCTGCGGTCAAGGCAGGGAACAACGGAGCCGAAAAGGTCAGTGTCTGGTGGCTGATCGGCAGCTATGGCGTGATCACCATCGGGGAGCTGTTCCTCAGTCCGATGGGCCTGTCACTGGTGTCCAAACTCAGTCCCGTGCGCATCACCTCCCTGATGATGGGTGGCTGGTTCCTATCCACCTCCATCGGCAACAAACTCAGCGGAATCCTCGCAAGCCAATGGGATGGATACGAGAACAAGGCCGACTATTTTTGGCTGAACTTCATCCTGCTGGCTGCGGCGGCGCTTTTTCTCTTCCTGCTGTTAAAGTGGCTCAACCGGGTGATGAGGGAAAAGGGCGTGAGCTGACCGCCATCCGCGGCTGCGTTCGACTTTTCCCTTTTCCTTATCTTCCATGACTTAAACAACCCGTCATGGCGGAAACCCCCAACACCTTCAGGCCCTTCGTAGCCCCCGAAACACGAATGGCCGAATTCACGATCAAGTCCATCCTCACCGGTGCCGCTTTCGGCATCATCTTTGGCGCCGCCACCGTTTACCTGGCACTCAAGGCCGGACTCACGGTATCGGCCTCAATCCCCATCGCCGTGATCGCGATCACACTTGGACGAAAATTCCTTCGTACCACGATCCTGGAGAACAATATCATCCAAACCACGGGGTCGGCGGGTGAAAGTATCGCCGCAGGGGTCGTATTCACCTTGCCGGGATTCCTGTTCCTCAGTGAATCGGGAAGCGCCAACTTCTTCAATTATTTCACCATCCTCATCCTGGCGATCTTCGGCGGCATCCTGGGCACCCTGATGATGATCCCACTACGCCGGTCGCTGATCGTAAAGGAACATGGCACCCTACCCTATCCCGAAGGGACCGCCTGCGCCTCGGTTCTCAAGGCCGGCGAAAAAGGCGGGGATTTTGCCAAGACGGCCTTCCTTGGCCTGGGCTTCGCCTTCGCCTATGCCATCCTGCAAAAGATAGTCCATGTGATCGCTGAGACACCGGCCTTTATGACAAGGCAGACACAAAAATTCTTTCCCTCCGCCAAGGTCAGCGGCGAGATCACGCCCGAATATATGGGCGTTGGCTATATTATCGGACCCAAGATCGCCGGTGTACTTGTAGCAGGCGGTGTGCTCAGCTGGTTTGTATTCACGCCGCTGCTCGCCAGCCTGCTGAACGAGAACGGTGACATCATCGCTGCGCAACTTGTAAAGCTGGGATACCTCAAAGACGTGAACACGGCCGGCGGACCCGGAGAATGGGACCCGGCGACACAGGGCTTCAGGGACTGGTCCGCTGCCATCTACCGGGCCTATATCCGACAGATCGGGGCCGGGGCCGTCGCGGCCGGTGGCTTCATCACACTGATCAAAACCATTCCTACCATCATTTCCTCCTTCAAAGGAAGTATCGGCTCCCTGAAAAAAGGGACCGGTGATGCCGCTGCCATCGAAGTCCCGCGCACGGAACGCGACCTTTCCATGAAAGTCGTGGGCATCGGCAGCCTGATCCTGATCGCAGTGATCGCATTGCTGCCGGGTACGCTGATCCCCGGAAGCAATATTGGTAGCAAGCTGCTGCTCGGATTACTCGTGATCGTATTCGGGGCCTTCTTCGTAACGGTTTCCTCCCGCATCGTAGGATTGATCGGATCCTCCAACAACCCCATCTCGGGAATGACCATCGCCACCCTGATGGGTACCTGCCTTATCTTCATCGCCGTGCAATGGACAGGCCATGTGTACGAGCCCATGGCGCTGGTCGTGGGTGGTATGATCTGCATCGCAGCCGCCAATGCGGGGGCTACTTCGCAAGACCTGAAGACCGGCTATATCGTGGGAGCCACACCGAAATACCAACAGCTCTCGCTGTTCATCGGAGCCATCGTTTCCTCCCTCGCCATCGGCGCGACCATCAAGATCCTGGACCAGCCCACGGCCGAGATGACAGCACAGGGCATCCAGCACGCCATCGGCACAGACAAGTATCCGGCCCCTCAGGGAACACTGATGGCCACGCTGATCAAGGGTATACTCTCCTTCAACCTCGACTGGCAGTTCGTACTGGTGGGTGTATTCATCGCGATTGTGATGGAACTATGCGGCATTAAGGCCCTCAGCTTCGCGATCGGCATTTACCTGCCACTTTCGACCACGCTGCCGATATTCATCGGTGGTGCGATCCGCGGGGTGGTGGAATGGCGGCAAAAGAAAAACAAGGTTGCGGTTTCTGCTGAGGAGGAAGACCTGGGTAAGGGCAATCTGTTCGCGACGGGACTCGTGGCCGGCGGTGCACTGGCGGGGGTATTAGTGGCCTTCCTTTCAGCCAGCGACGGCATCGCCGGAACGTTGGCCTCCGTAAATGCCGAACACGGGATCACCGAAAGGCTCGGAGGCGAAGGATACAACTGGCTGGGCGTGGGCTTCTTTGCACTGATGGGCTTTATCCTGTACCGGATCGCATCAGAACGGAAGAAAGCCTGATGCCGCTCAGATAAAGTCGAGTGGTTCGTAAGCGGCGGATAAAATGGCCCGGTCATCGGCCGCCAGCCAACGCCTCAGCACCGTGGCATAGACCTGCTTGAAATCAACCTGATGTCGCAGGTCGCCATCTTCAAGATCCGCCAGGTCGGGCAGTGCGTTGAGCAGACCACTTCGTTTCAATCCCCCGCTCAGGAACATCATGTTGTTGGCCGTGCCGTGGTCGGTTCCATTGCTGGCATTCTGCGCGACCCGACGCCCGAACTCGGAAAAGGTAAAGAACAGTACATCCTGGAAACGGTTGTTGGCCTTCAGATCGGCCAAAAAGATCTTTACCGCATCGTTCATTTCGCGGAACAACCGCTGCTGCTGTGCCTCCTGATTGATATGGGTATCAAAACTGCCCAGAGACAGATAATACACGCGGGTCTGAATATCGGAGAAAATCAGTGAGGCGATGGTGCGAAGGCTTTTGCCCAGCCCGGTATCTGGATAGCTGGACAGGGTCGGATGCTGCCGGCTTTGACGAAAGATATGATCGGCACTGGACAGGGTTTCCGACAGTGTTTTGTAGAGATAATCCACGGGCTGTTCGCCGGGATCGTCGGCATGGAACTTCATCACCTCCCTGAAGAAGGCCTCGTTGGCCGTTCCATAAAGCCGCCGCGGATCGCGAAAGGCGATCCCTTTTGCTGAGACTCCTTTGAGTGACAGACTGAGAACATCATCGAGCTCCAGAGCCTGTATCGGACGGTCGCAGCCTTTGCACTGTGCATCGAGATAACGGCCCAACCAGCCGGTATTCCAGTACTCCTGCGACGGACTTGCCGTCTGCCAAATGTCCATACTCCTGAAATGCGAACGATCGGGATTTGGATAGCCAACATTGTTCAATAGGCCAAGGTTTCCCTCATGGAAAGCGTCGCGGAAGGCAGTCAGTGCCGGATGCAGACCCGCCTCATCCGTGAGCGACAACGCCTTGGATCGATCAATGCCCAGCCGCGGCCGGGCTTTATAATAAAGGTCATTGCGGTACGGAATGACGGTGTTCAATCCGTCGTTGCCACCACTGAGTTGCAATACCACCACGATCTTGTTTCCCGGAGGCACCAGGGGCGAGCCGCCTTCAAATGCCTTGAGAAAACGGGGTACCAGCAAGGAGGCGGTGGCCAAGGTGCCGGTCTGAATGAATTTCTTTCGTCTGATCAACATGATCGGTTCGTTTTAACAGAATGATCGGGGAGTCAACAGCGATGTCAGCATAACTGGTATTCCGGGCTACTCATAAGTTGGATGACGGCCGTTCGGATAAAGGATTCACGGGAAGATGGATCGGAGAAGGTATACACCACCTCCGGTTTGATCTTCAACCTGGTCTGCAACAGGATGCCGGCCAGCCTTTCCAGCAATTGCTCGCGAGGAATTGCCTCAAGAAGTTTCAGCAGCAAGCTCCAGTCAATCTCGGCGATCAAGGCACCCGCTGCCCGGCCATTTACGCGGCGGTTTTCCTCCGGAGGTTCCTCCGATTCCTGCCCGCGGCCCATCATCTGGTCGTCATCATCTTTGGGCCGCACGTCCAGCTCGTCACTCTGATCGATCAGACGTGGGATCCGCATGCGCATCAGCAGGGTGGAGCTGTCGATCCAGTTTCGGCCGCCTGGCCAGCCGGCCACATTGGGTGGACTGAAAAGCACTTGGCCCAACAGCCGCTGCAGCAGGAGCAGCATATCCTGGTTACGAAGCTTCATGGGTAAGATACGCTGGATGCCTACCAGCAACTCCATTGGTGATTTGATCTGTACCCCCATATGGTCGGTAGCATAGAACCAGTCGGATGTGAAAAGATCGGACAAGAATGACGACAGGTCGTAGCCGCTCTGGTAGAACCGGTCGGAAAGCCATTCCAGCCGTTCCGCGTCGATAGTTTCGCTTACAAAAAAGTGCCATAGCTTCCGGGCGATGAATCGGGCCGTCTGCTTTTGCTCCAGAAGGATATCGAGCACCTCCCCCCCGTCGAAGTTGCCGGTACGACCCAGCACGGTCTTGCTTCCAAAATCATGTTGGTGCCAACGGAAAGAGAAACTGCCATCGGGGTTGGCCGCCCAGCCGGTGAAGGCGCGGGCCGCTTCCTTGACATCCTGCTCCGTGTAATGCCCGCGACCCAGGGTGAATAACTCCATGACCTCGCGGGCGAAGTTCTCATTGGGGTGATTTTTGCGGTTCTGCTGGTTGTTGAGAAAATTGAGCATGGCAGCAGAGCGGGAGACCTCCTTCAGCAAGGTGCCGAAATTCCCGAGTGCATGGCGACGGATGATATCCAATAAACCCTGTTGGTAAAAAAGGTTCAGGTTCCTGCAGGCGAAATGCCCGTGCCAGAAAAGGGCCATCTTTTCGCGAAGCTGGGCCTGACTGCTCACCATCTCACGCATCCACAGTAGGTTCAGGTTGCGGATCCCTTGGCGGTTATGCTTCTGGATCTTCTTGCGGTCATCGCCCGAGAGTTCCCGCATTTGCCGCTGCTCGCGTCCGGCCTCACCTAACCCCACGAGCAGCCCCTGCAGGTAATCATCCACCACATGGATGCGCCGGGGCATTTTTTGTGAGGCACGGGCCAGTGCCGCGTACAACTGCTGTGGTGTGATTGCCGACAATTCAGCGAGTTGTGCAGCAGACGGACCAAAGCCCGCCCGCCACATTAAATGCTGGTTCTTGCGCTGGTTGGAAAGGGACATTGGGAGGATTTAAGGTTTGGACAACGACGGAGGGGTATTGTTTAAGATTGAGGTAACCTCAAATCCCTCAAAAAATACATAATAATAGTAGTTTTGAACAGCTTTATTTATGTCGGTCCGCTCCATCAAATACCTGTTCCCTCTCCTGTTCTTCGGCGGAGGCATCTATTCCTTCCATGCCACGGGTATCGCGGTCTGGCTCCCCCTGATCCTCGCGTGGGCGCTGATCCCCCTGCTGGAGTTGATGCTGCGACCCGATGCATCCAACCTGAGCAAGGCGGAAGAGGAACTGGCCCGAACGAACCGGTTTTACGATTTGTTGCTGTATGCGGTCGTGCCCCTGCAGTATACCGCCCTGTTCCTCTTTCTGATTTCCTTTGAACGCGATCACCCCGGACGGGCCGATACGATCGGACGTATCGGTGTGATGGGCCTGCTCTGCGGCAGCTTCGGTATCAATGTGGCCCATGAACTGGGCCACCGGGTGAACCGCTGGGAACAAACCCTGGCCAAGGCCCTGCTGCTGACCTCGTTGTACATGCATTTCTTCACGGAACACAACAAAGGACACCACAAGCGTGTGGCGACCCCGGAAGACCCCAGCAGCGCGCGTTACAACGAGCCGGTCTACCTGTTCTATTTCCGTACCATCTTCACCGGGATCGCCAGCGCCTGGCATATCGCCGCTGCGGAGTGCCGGAAAAAAGGCCGATCGGTGATTTCCCTGCACAATGAATTGATCCTTTTCTTCCTGATCCAGGCAAGCTTCATCGTTGCGATCTATTGGATCTACGGAGGAAGGGCAACCCTGTACTTTGGCCTGGCAGCCCTGATCGGGATCCTGCTGCTGGAGACCGTGAATTATATCGAACATTACGGCTTGCAACGCAAGGTCACCACACCGGGCAACTATGAGCGTGCCATGCCTGCACACAGCTGGAACAGCAACCACGTGATCGGCCGCATCCTGCTGTTCGAACTCAGCCGGCACAGTGACCATCACTACCTCGCCAGCCGCAAATACCAGGTATTACGTAACTTCGAGGAGGCTCCGCAAATGCCGACCGGATATCCGGGTATGATCCTTCTTTCGCTGATCCCCCCGGCCTGGTTTGCCGTTATGAACAAGAAGATCCGATCGCTTCCTCCTTCAGAAAGCACTGTTCGATCGACCGAAGTATAGTAAACCTCGTAAAAAATCACCATGAAACGGACCATCCTCTGTCTCGTATTGGTACGTCTTACCATTGCCGTACCGGCACAACCCATCACCCGTGAGGAGACACAAACCCTGTTGTCGGTGCCCGTACTGGATGGCCGAACGGCCCCCATCGCGGTACTTCCAAATATTGGGACCCTCTGTTTCGATAAAAAGTTGATCGTGTCCAGTACGGAATCGGACGGACGGGAACTGAGAACTTGTCTGTACATCAATACCCGCGGCGGCTACCTGGGCTTTTACAGCGAACGGGCGGGAAGCACCGGATCGTGCAGCATCGATCCGGAACGCGACGGGTTTCGCTTCACCTTGATCTCCATGACGGGTAACACCTACCAGTATCTGACCATGCTCAAGAGCGGACGGGTGGAGAAAAAAGTCGTCACCCACAATTCGGATTTCTATTATTACCCGTGGACCGGGCTCAATCCGGAAACTGCCGTGTTGCGGCGACTGGAAGAGACGGGGCTGTCTGGACATCGCCGTGCACGGATGGAGACGCGTGCCTATCAGGCTGCAGGAAGCAGGGCCAAATTCTATCTGTTCGGGAACACCCTACCGGCTGAGATACGGGTGACATCGGCAGCGCGGTACCTGGGGACCTTCGGGATCGGGTATGGATGGCTGGGGAATCAGGTGTATCTGATCATGGATCTGATGGATGAGGCCCAATCGGTGGCGGCGGTCAGAGAGATCTACCCGGAG
>JBJOMF010000213.1:0-8577 GCA_046052505.1 Bacteroidota bacterium
GAAGCGCGAAGACCGGGTCGAGGACATGCTGAAGCAATCGGCCGGGATCTATCGGTCCAGCATGGGAGAGCGAAATCCCGCCTACGCCAAAGTCATCAGTGACCTCGGCAATTATTATAGATACAAAGGACGGTACGAAGAAGCTGGCCCCCTGCTGCAACAGGCTCTGGAGATCCGGCAGGAGACATTGGGCGAGCTGCACCCGCTATACGTTCAATCCCAGGAAGACCAGGCCATTCTCCACTGGAAGAAAAAGGAAACGGCGGCCGCGGGCAATCTTTACCGGAAGGTGCTGGAGCAGACACTGGATTTCATCAACCGCTATTTCCCGCCCATGAGCGAGGCCGAAAAGACCCGTTACTGGGACCTGCTCGCCCCGCGCTTTGAACGGGCCTATCAATTCGCCATCGAAATCGCTCCGACCGACCCCTCCTGGCTGACGGACGTACTCGAGTACCGCATGGCGACCAAGGGGCTCTTACTGCGTTCATCACGTCGCATCACCCAATCCATCCTGGGCAGCGGGGATACAAAGTTGATACAGGAATACGATCAATGGCTCGATAACAAGGAACAACTCACAGCTCTCTACGCCTATTCCAAAGAGGATCTCAGAGAGCAGGGCATCAATCTCGATTCACTGGTAGATGCCACCAATGCCATGGAGAAACGTCTCAGCGAGCATTCGCGCGACTTCGCCCAGTTCGTATTCGCCACCAGGGTACGTGCGGCTGCGGTGCAACAGTCCCTGAAGGCCGATGAGGCGCTGGTCGAGATCATCCGCTACCGTCATTTCGACCAGGTACTTACCGATTCCGCAGGGTATGCAGCCCTGATACTGACAAAGAGTACGGCCGTTCCGAAGCTGGTGATCCTTCCCGCTGGTACAGAGCTGGAGGGGAAAGCGGCCAAGGCCTATCGGCTGCTGATGAAGAACAAAGCAAAGGACGAGCAATCATACGGTTCCTATTGGTCGCCGCTCGAGCCGGAATTGTCGGGAAAGAAAACCCTGTACGTTTCTCCCGACGGCATATACAATCAGATCAATCTAAACACCCTTCGCAAACCGGGTGGCGATTTCCTGATCAATACCTACAACATCGTTTTGGTCGGCAATCCGCGTGATGTAACTGGCACCCGCTCATCCGCTGCACCCGGAAACATGCCCAAGACAGCCACCCTCATCGGCTTTCCGGATTACGGTTCGGGCTTGCTGGTGGAACTTCCCGGAACCAAGGTAGAGGTTGCGGCCATCAACAAACTCCTGCGGTCATCGGGCTTCAGCGTCTCCGAATGGTTGCAGCAGGATGCTACCGAGACCAACCTGAAACGGTCGCATCAGGTAGCGATCCTGCACATCGCCACGCACGGGTACTTTCTGAAAGATGTGGAGCGCACCAACTGGCCCATCGGCGTGGCGGTCGACAATGCACGGGAGAATGTCCTGCTTCGTTCGGGCCTCATGCTCACCGGTGCCGCACAGGCCGAGAAGGGGGCTGTCAGCCTCGACAGCAGCAATAACGGGATCATGACCTCGTACGAGGCGATGAACCTCGACCTGCAGGGAACCGGGCTGGTGGTGTTAAGCGCCTGTGAGACCGGACTCGGTGACATCAAGGCCGGTGAAGGCGTTTACGGGCTGCAGCGTGCTTTTCTTGCAGCCGGAGCACAGGCTGTGGTCATGAGTCTCTGGAAAGTCGATGACAATGCCACGCAACAGCTCATGAACCTGTTCTATGCGAATTGGGTCAAGGGGGGCAACCGGCAGAAGGCCTTTCGACAGGCACAGCAGCAGCTGATGACCCAATTCCCGGAGCCCCTCTATTGGGGAGCCTTCATACTGATCGAGTATTGAGTCGGTCTGTACGGTCAACTGATTAATTTGCGTGCCGTCATTCAATTCACCACCGTGAAAAAGATCCCTGCGCTTTCCGTGTTGCTTCTGTTCGCCGGCGCCCTGTATGCGCAACGCTTCGGCGGAAATCCCGCCTCCCTCCGGTGGAAACAGGTCGATACCGATACCGTACGTGTGATCTTTCCCGTTGGGATGGACAGCATGGCCGACCGGGTGGCTGCTGTCACCCATGCACTCGCGGCACGACGTTCCTTTTCACTGGGAGCACAGTTCCGCAAGATCGATATCGTTTTACAGCCGCAGACCGTGATTGCCAACGGCTATGTCGCTTTGGGGCCTTACCGCAGCGAATTTTTCACCACGCCCGACCTGAACAACCTCAGTCAGGGCAGCCTGCCCTGGACCGACCAGTTGGCTGTTCACGAGTACCGTCACGTACAGCAGATCAACAATTTCCGTAACGGATTGAGCCGGTTCATGCGTGCCGTGGCCGGCGAGCAGGGGTACGACCTGGCCATCAATGCTGCGATTCCCGATTGGTTCTATGAGGGGGATGCGGTTTTCGCTGAAACCGCCCTTACTGCGCAGGGACGGGGACGCCTGCCAGCCTTCATGAACGCCTATCCCGCTCTATGGCAGGCCGGTAAAAAATTCCGCTGGATGAAATGGCGGAATGGTTCGCTGAAAGAGTATGTTCCCAATCACTATCATCTCGGGTACCTGCTGGTAAACTTTGGTGTTCAGCGATACGGTCCTGAGTTCTGGCGCCGGGTTACCCGAGATGCCAGCGCGTACAAGGGTCTCTTCTATCCCTTTCAGTCGGCCATTCGCCGGTATGCCGGTATTCCCTTCCGGGATTTCGTAGGCCAGGCAGTTGATCATTACCGCCGGTCTATCGAGGCGGCCGGTACTGCCGACAGCGGATTCCTTTTTGCCGTTAACCGGCGTTTTGTCACGGACCGGACCTTTCCTTATGCGGCTGGGTCCGATTCACTGGTCTATTTAAAATACAGTTACCGTCAGCGGCCGGCCTTTTACCTGCGGGATGCGAATGGTGAGCATCGGGTCCGCATCAGGGACCTTTCCATCGATGACCAGTTCAGTTACCGTAATGGCCGCATCGTATACGCGGCCTACGAATCCGATCCGCGATGGACCTGGCTCGATCACAGCGTCATCCGGCTGCTTGACATGGCCACCGGCATACAACGCACGATCGGTCGCCATACCCGCTACTTCACGCCTGATATTTCCTCAGACGGAAACCGGATCGCTGCGGTCGAGGTCAACAGTTCCGGCAGCTCCTCCCTGGTGATCCTGGATGCCGTGGGCGGTAAGCCGCTGCGAACGATCCATCATCCGGAGGTCTCCCTGTTCACCGATCCCAAATTCATTGGCGATGATACACTGGTAGCTAATCTGCGGCTGCCCGATGGGCGTATGAAGATGGCCCTCGTGGATCTCCGGTCCGGAACACTCGCCGACCTCTTGCCAGCCACCTACAGTGTGATCGGCTACCCTTGTGCATCTTCCGGACGAATCTATTTTACAGGGTCCTTTTCGGGAAATGATGCCCTCTATTATCTGGAAATTCTTGACCGGAAACTGTATCGGACCGACGGTAGCCAGCTCGGTCGCTATTTTGTGCATGCCAGCCAGGATACGATCACCTGGTCGGAATTTTCGGCGGAAGGATATCAGTTGCGGCGGTCGGCTGTCAATGACCTGATTTGGACTGAGACCATCCTTACGGAAAATCAGCCGGTACGCACCCGCTATTCCGTCGGTCAGGCTACCGGCCTCATGAACCTGCTAGACTCCGTGCCGCCGCGTCATTTCGAAACGGGACGCTACCGGAGGTCCACCCGATTGCTCAATTTTCACAGCTGGCGGCCCTATTATTCGGATCCGATCTTCACGTACTCGCTCTATGGCGAGAACGTGCTGAATACGATGCAGTCGGAGCTCTACTACATTTATAATGAGAACGAACGGACCAGCGGTCTCGGAGTCACGGCCACCTATGGAGGCTTCTTCCCCTGGCTCTCCATCGGCTCCGAATTCACCTTCGGCCGGACCACGACGGTCGGTCAGCGTCAGCGGGAATGGGACCAGTACGACAACCGGATCGGGATCACGGTACCCCTCCAATATGCCAAAGGACGTACATTCCGGAATTTCAGTGCCGGGAGCTCCTATGTATTGCGGCAGGAATACAACAAGGGATTCTATAAGGATTCTCTGGGTACGACGTCGTTCGGATACCTGCTCCATCAATTGTCATGGACCCAGCAGGTGCAACGGGCCGTACAGCATATTTATCCCCGCTTCGCCTATAGCGCGGCAATTCAGCACCGCCATGCCATCAGCCAGCTCTCCGGATATCAGTTTTCCGGCAGCGGCTCGCTTTATATTCCGGGACTTTCTTCCACGCATAACCTGGTGCTCACCGGGACCTTTCAGGAGCGCGATACATTGGGGCAGGTGGTATTCGCCGATCGCTTTTCGTACTCCCGGGGTTATCGCGGCCGCTATTTTTCCCGGATGTGGCGCCTTTCGGCGAATTACCATTTTCCGCTCTGGTATCCTGATTGGGGGCTGGGGAACATCGTGTACCTGCTTCGCCTGCGGGCCAATGCCTTTTTCGATCATACCCGGGTGTATTCGCGCGACAAGTCGATCACCCGCGATCAGCGCAGTGCAGGCCTAGAGTTGTTCATCGATACCAAATGGTGGAACCAGTATCCGCTGACCTTCGGGATCCGGTTCAGCCGGTTGCTAGACCCGGACCAGTTCAATGCCTTTCGGGGCAACCGCATCGAAATGGTGCTACCCGTATCGATCCTTCCCCGCTGATGGGCTATCCGAATGCGCCCCGTCATGTTTTTTGGAAAAATCGGTAGATGATATCTGCTGAGTGAGAACGAGACTGTTCGGGGGTTAATGAGCGGCCAGGCTTTCCTCGATCACCCGGATGCGTGCTTCCGCATCGGCTTTCTTTTTTCGTTCAATATCGACCACCTCGGGCTTGGCATTGGCTACGAATTTCTCGTTACTGAGTTTTTTGTCAACCGATGCCAGGAATCCCCGCTGGTATTCCAGTTCCTTTAACAGTTCGGTTTTCTGAGCCGTACTGTCCATGGGCTGTGACGTCTGCAGGTAGAACTTGTCTTTCCCGATCACCAGGGCGATCGAGGGATGAACGGGGTCTTTGGTGAATGCAAGGCTTTCTGCATTGACCTGGCGTGCCAGGATGCCGCCGATCCCCTCATATTGTTTTGGTTCCTCGCTTGCGATGAAAAGCCGGATGGATTCCTTTGGTTTAAGTTGGTTGCGGTTCCTGGCATCCCGGATGCCGGTGATGGTATCCTTAAGCAAACGGCCCTGTGCCAACAGCTCCGGTGCGTCTATCGTCGTCGCCGCCGTTTGGCGGATCACAAGGTCGTCGCCCTCCTTCCGGTCGCGAAGCTGGTGATAGATCTCCTCGGTTATAAACGGCATAAAGGGATGCAACAGGTGGAGCAGTTCCTCGAAATAGCCGATGGTCTTTTCCAGGACGGCAGGGTCCATGGGAGTATCGGGTGCCGGTTTTACCCATTCGAGGTACCAGCTGCAGAAATCATCCCATATCAGCGAATAGAGGGTCTTGAGGGCTTCGCTGAGCCGGAACTCCCGAAACTGGGTGTCCAGTTCCACGCGAGCCTCGGCCAGTCGCTGTGCGAACCAGTCCGTGGCAAAGGGGGTAGGCTCGGTCGCCTTACCGAGCCGGTTCTCCCACATCTTCACGAGCCGCAGGGCGTTCCACATTTTGTGGATGAAGTGGCTTCCCTGTTCATGGGTGGCCTCATCCCAGAGCAGGTCATTGCCCGCCGGTGATGAGATCATGATCCCGAAACGGACCGCGTCGGCTCCGTACTGGTCGATCAGTGCCAGCAGATCGGGTGAGTTGCCCAGGCTCTTGCTCATTTTACGGCCCTGCTTGTCGCGCACGATGCCGGTGAAGTACACTTCCCGGAAGGGTTTCTGCCCCTGGTATTCATACCCCGCCATGATCATGCGAGCGACCCAGAAGAAGATGATCTCGGGGGCGGTGACCAGGGTTTGTGTTGGGTAGTAGTATTGTACATCCCTGTTGCCGGGCCGGCTGTACCCCTTGAAAACCTCAAAGGGCCACAACCAGGATGAGAACCAGGTATCGAGGCAATCCTCATCCTGCGTCAGTATACCGGCCGGCTGGCCGTACTGCTTTTCATAGGCGGCAGCGGCTTCTGCGGCATCTGCAGCCACCACCATCCGGCCTCCGGCATCGTACCAGGCAGGGATGCGGTGTCCCCACCAGAGCTGACGGCTGATGCACCAATCCTTGATATGCTCCATCCAGTGCCGGTACAGGTTGCGGAATTTGGAAGGATAGAATCGGATCTCTTCATCCAGTACGGACTGCAGGGCCGGTCCGGAGATCTTCTTCATATCGACCCACCATTGCAGGGAGAGGCGGGGTTCAACGACCACATCGGTCCGTTCGCTGTAGCCGACCTCGCTGGTATAGTCCTCTGTTTTTTCAAGGTGTCCGGCGGCCTCCAGTTCGGCCACGATCTTCTTGCGGGCCACGAAACGATCTTCTCCGACGTATAGCCGGGCCGATTCATTCAGGGTGCCGTCCTCATTGAAGATGTCCACTACGTCAAGCCCGTGTTTTTGACCCAGGAGGTGGTCGTTGGCATCGTGTGCCGGTGTCACTTTCAGGGCGCCGGTGCCAAAGTCCATGGCCACATAGGGATCGGTGATCACCGGGATCCGGCGGGAGATGAGAGGTACGAAAACGAATTTTCCGTGCAGGTGGCGGTATCGGTCATCGTCGGGGTGGACGCAGACGGCTGTATCGCCCATGATCGTCTCCGGGCGGACGGTGGCGATCGTGATGCTTTCGTCGGAGCCTTCCACTCGATACTGTAGGAAGTAGAGTTTCTGTTGGGTCTGCTTCCGGATCACTTCCTCATCACTGAGGGCGGTCTTGGCCCGGGGGTCCCAGTGGATCATCCGCTTGCCGCGGTAGATATACCCTTTCTGATAAAGATCGATGAATACGCTGATCACCGAGGCGTAATAGTCTGGGTCCATCGTGAAGGCTGTGCGGTCCCAGTCGAGACTGCAGCCCAGCTTCTTCAGTTGTTGGAGAATGATGCCTCCGTATTTCTCCTTCCATTCCCAGGCATACTGCAGGAATTCATCGCGGCTCAGTGACGATTTGGCGATCCCTTTCTCCCGAAGCATTTGTACCACTTTGGCTTCGGTGGCGATGGAGGCATGGTCGGTACCCGGTACCCAGCAGGCATTCTTTCCCTGCATCCGGGCACGGCGCACCAGGATATCCTGAATGGTATTGTTCAGGCAATGGCCCATGTGGAGCACGCCCGTCACATTGGGCGGGGGGATCACAACGGTAAAGGGCTCCCGGTCGTCGGGCTCGCTGTGAAAATAGCCCTTGTCCAGCCAATGACGGTACCAGCGGGACTCAGCGCCTGTATGGTCAAATTGTTTGCTTGGTTCCATGCCGTTTGGTGTCTTTCGAAGGATTTCTAAGGTCCTGAGTGACAGAAAGTGCCGCGAATTTACCCCGAAATCGGGAGAAACGGAAACCCGGTCCGGCCCGATCGGCGTACCTTTGTACTTCGAACTTTTCGAAGTACATACATGAAACGAGACATACAAACGTGGTACAGTCCCGCTCTGAGCAAGGAAATGCCCATTGCCGCTTATGGTGACCGGGGATTCGCCTTGCTGCTGGTGCCCACCGCTGCGGCAGATTACCTCGAATATGAGCGGTTTCAGTTACTCCGGCATCTGGAGCCTTTCGTACAGGCTGGTGCGGTTACGATCTTTTCGATCGACAGCATCAATAATGAGAGCTGGTTGAACCAGCAGGTCGATCCCTTCTACAAGTCGGTTCGGCATCAGCAGTGGAACGAGTATGTATTCCAGGAGGTCGTACCCTTTATCCGGTCACGATCTGGTGCGGACGCTCCCATCATCACCTGCGGGGCCTCCTTCGGGGCTCTTCACAGTATGAATCTTTTCCTCAAGCGGCCGGATATCATCAACGGGGTGATCGCCATGAGCGGGGTGTATGACCTGACCGAGTACACAAAGGGTCATTGGGATGACCATGTGTATTTCAACAGCCCCATGCATTACATGCCCCAGCTTTCCGATCATGGGATCCTGGAAAATATTCGCCGCAGCAAGAACATCCACCTTGTTACAGGCAGCGGTTCTTATGAGGATCCCTCGTCCAGTGGCCGCTTCGCCAAGGTGCTTTACGACAAGGGAATCTGGTACGAACTGGATGTATGGGGTTCGGAATGGCCCCACGACTGGGATACCTGGCGGGCCATGTTACCCCATTACATCGGCTCCCGTTTTTAATTGTGTAATCGGGCGGGAGGCTGCATCTGACTCATACGAAACAGTTGTATGAGAAAGTTCCTCGTTGTTTTCGTCCTGCTCCCTTTTTGTGTTTCCGCCCAGCGGCCGGAATCCAGGGCGGCCTTTGAGAAAAGCATCCCGCCGGGACTGGGTCGTTCCCTGTCATTGCCGGATCCCGGTTACCGGGAAGACTTTCCCCTGGATGATGTATTTCCTTATGAACAAAAGCAGCGCCTGCTGGTGGTGCGGAGCGATTCCCTTTACCGGGTCATTTTTTCAGGGTACGCCCCGGATGA
>JBJOMF010000214.1:0-4374 GCA_046052505.1 Bacteroidota bacterium
CATCTCCTTGTCATCCCCCACGCGGATTGTGGGATATACGTGCTTTTTATCCAGCTTAAGGATCGCAACGTCTTTCCCGGGGATGGCCGCCCCCTTCGTGATCAAACGTGCCGGGATGTTCAGCGGCTCGATCTTCCCCTTTTTTCCGGAGATCCCCATCACTACGGAGAAGGTCTTCTCGATCCGGGGGACTTCCATGGTCTGGGAATAATACCAGCCGTTGGCTGCGATCAGGTCCTTATGTTCCTCCTCGGTCAGTTTACGCCCCATGGTATTTTCCAGCTCTTTCACATCGTTTTCCATGATCTGCTGAAAGGCCTGCTCGGCGAATCGCTTCTTGGTATCCTCATCATTCTCATCAACAACATGGGCGTTGGTAATAACGTAGCCGTCCGGCGTCACGATAAATCCCGACCCCACCATTGAGATGTCGAGCTCTCTGGACAGCGTCTCGGCACCCCGCATCATATACTGATCGATATGCTGCCGAAAGCCCTTGATGTAGGTGGACCAGAACAGATCGGTCGTGAACGTTCCCTCCGTCTCCAGTTGTGCGCGAACCTGCTGGGCCAACTGTTCCAGCGCCGCCCGGTCGATCTCCGGCTGTACGGCTGTTACCGTTCCCTTGAAGGTGGCAATGATCATGACCGTACCCGGCTTATTTCGTTCGGCGATCTGTACCGGATTGAAAGTGCCGCTTTGAGCCGACAGGATCAGGTGACCGCAAAGGGCCAGAAGCAGAAAGGATGCCTTTTTCATTCGGAAGCTTTAGGGGAAGTTACTGAATCCGGAATCCCCGGGAAATTCCTGTTGAAAAATCATCGTTTTTAATCGGTTCAGAATCGGCGGAAACGCTCCTGGCAGGCCTTTTCCAGCATTTCCCGGTCATCAGGATGGGCGATCTGGATGAGGGCATGGGCGCGCTGGCGCATGTTCTTGCCGAACAGGTAGGCAACCCCATACTCGGTTACAACATAATGGATATGCCCGCGGGTGGTGACGACCCCGGCCCCGTGCTTCAGCACGGGAACGATGCGGCTGACCCCTTTTTGTGTTCGACTGGTCAGGGCGATGATCGGCTTTCCCCCGTCACTGAGAGCAGCACCCCGCATGAAGTCCATCTGACCACCGATCCCGCTGTACTGAAGCGTGCCGATGGAGTCGGCACAGACCTGACCGGTCAGGTCTACCTCGATGGCGCTGTTGATAGCCACCACTTTGGGATTGCGCCGGATGACATGGGGGTCATTCACATAGTCGATATCAAGGAATACGAACGCGGGATTGTCGTTCACATAATCATAAAGCCGCCGGGTCCCGACTGCAAAACCGGTGACGGTCTTGTACGGATGGATGCGTTTTTTTGAGTTATTGATCACATCCTTGTCGAACAGGTCGATGATGCCGTCGCTGCACATCTCTGTATGTACGCCCAGGTCCTTGTGGTTGTGCAGTGACTTCAGCACGGCATCGGGGATGGTACCGATGCCCATTTGCAGGGTGCTTCCGTCCTCGATCAGCTCGGCGATGCGCTTCCCGATCAGCATTTCCTCCTGGTGCACCTTACTGCCGTAATCCACCTCGGGCAGTTCTTCAGCATGATAGACCACCGAGGTGAACCGATCGACATGGACCAGGCTGTCGCCATGCGTGCGGGGCACGCGGGGATTGACCTGTGCGATGATATGGGTGGCGGTATTGACGGCGCTGCGGGCCACATCGACGGACACTCCCAGCGAGCAATAACCATGGATATCGGGCGGAGAGACCATGACGAGGGCCACATCGATGGGCATTTGTTTTCGGAACAGGTCGGGGATATCGCTGAGGAAGACCGGAATGAAATCGGCCCGTCCTTCGTTCACGGCTTTTCGAACCGACTCCGATACGAACATGCAATTGATATGGAACGAATCAGCATACTCGGGCTTGTCGACCTCGATATCGCCCTGTACCGTAATGAAGGTCAATTCCACGTCGCGAAGCGAGGGGGCCATCTTGGCCAGCTCCCGCAACAGATATAGAGGGGTCTGGGCACTGCCTTGTACAAAGACACGATGCCCGGGCCGTATGGCCGACAAGGCCTGCTCGACATTCTGAAAATTCAGAGGAACATTCATGCGCATGCAGTTGAAATAATGGGATGGGATATGCCGCAAAGCTACCGGGTTTGCCGAAAAGGGACATGACATCACTTATATCGGCAGGTGATGCCGGTCAGGGGGCGTGCGGATCCAGCAGCCATTCGATGGCCAGCCGGTAGCCTTCAAGCCCGAGACCGGCGATGCAACCCACTGCCTTGGCACTGACCAACGAATACTTTCGGAATTCCTCTCGGGCGTGGATATTGGAAATATGGACTTCCACCACCGGTACACGGATCGCACCGACGGCATCTGCGATCGCCACCGAGGTATGCGAGTAACCGGCCGGGTTCAGCACGATGCCATCCTGGTCCAGTCCCGCTGCCTGGATCGCATTGATGAGCTCCCCCTCGATATTGCTCTGGAAATACGTGAAGGAATGATCCGGATACCGCTCTTTCATTTCGTCAAACCAGCTATCGAATGACCGGGTACCGTAAATACCAGTTTCCCGGCTGCCGAGCAGGTTCAGGTTGGGGCCATTGATGATGGCAATCTTCATATTCCGAAATTAACCAAAAAGCGGGTCAGTTGCGGTGTGCCTGGATCAGCTGGATGAAGTCATCGAAGAGATACCGGGAATCGTGCGGGCCCGGCGTCGCTTCCGGGTGATACTGAACGGAAAATGCCGGTTTGTCCTTGATACGGATGCCCTCGATCGACTGGTCGTTGAGGTTCACATGGGTCACCTCAATATGTGCGGCCTTGCGTACGGCCTCCGGGTCGACCCCGAATCCATGATTCTGGGTGGTGATCTCCGAGCGACCAGTCATCAGGTTCTTGACGGGATGGTTGAGTCCACGATGCCCGTGGTGCATCTTGAACGTAGGGATCCCATTGGCCAGGGCCAGCAGCTGATGGCCCAGGCAGATACCGAATACGGGTTTGCCGAGCTGCAGGATCTCTTGCAGGGTACGGATGGCATAATCCATGGGTGCCGGATCGCCGGGGCCGTTGGAGATGAAGTAGCCATGCGGCCGGTAGGCATTCACCTCGGCCAGGGGTGTTTTGGCAGGAAAGACCCGTAGGTGTGCCCCACGATCCACCATGCACTGCAGGATATTCCGCTTCACCCCGTAATCCATCACGGCGATGCGGATGGATGCCTGCGGATTACCCATTTCATAGGCCGCGGTGGTACTGACACGGGAGGCCAGCTCCAGTCCGTTCATATCCGGAACGGCTGCCAGACGCTCCTGAAGTATCTTCAGGTCAGTGGTCTCGGAGGAAATGATGCAGTTCATGGCGCCGCGATTGCGGATGTGTGACACCAGGGCCCGGGTGTCGACACCCTCGATGGATACTATCCCGTTTTTCTTGAGATACGCATCCAGAGACCCCTGGGCCATTTTTCGCGAGTAGAGATCTTCCAGGTTCCGACCCACCAGCCCGCTGATCTTTACGGAACCCGATTCCACATCCTCATCCCGCACCCCATAATTACCGATATGGGCGCTGTTCATGATGAGGATCTGCCCAAAGTAGCTGGGGTCGGTAAATACTTCCTGGTAGCCGGTCATGCCGGTGTTGAAGCAAACTTCACCGGTAGCCGTTCCGATCGCTCCAAAGGCTTTACCGTGGGCAACGGTACCGTCGGCCAGGAGCAGGACGGCGGGGATGCAGGGATCAGGCATAGGTAAATATTTAGCAAAGAAAACCGATCCGGACCATTCCGGTCTGCATAACTTTTTCACAGTCAAAAAAAATCCCGCCAGAAGACGGGATCGGTCATATCATTCAGGGGCTTTTTCATCCGCCTGCTCGGCGGCGGCATCGGCTTTTTTGCGGCTACCGGCTCGGCGGGTCTTTTTCGCCGGGGCCTTGGCCTCGGTCTTACCCTTTCCATAGACCTCGTTGAAGTCCACGAGTTCGATCAGGGCCGTTTCGGCATTGTCGCCGGGGCGAGCACCCAGCTTGATGATCCGGGTGTAACCACCGGGGCGACCGGCCACTTTTTCAGCCACCGTACCGAACAGTTCTTTGATGGTGTCCTTGTCCTGCAGATAGCTGAATACCACCCGGCGCTGGTGGGTCGTATTGCTTTTACCCTTGGTGATGAGGGGTTCCACGTATACCCGAAGCGCCTTGGCTTTGGCTACGGTGGTAACGATGCGCTTGTACTGGATGAGCTGGCAGGCCAGGTTGCTCAGCAGGGCATCGCGATGGGCTTTCTTCCGGCCCAGGTTGTTCACTTTGTCTCCGTGACGCATGACTTGTGTTTTTATTCAGC
>JBJOMF010000215.1:0-8039 GCA_046052505.1 Bacteroidota bacterium
CAGCTTGTACTCATCGGCCTTTTCGGAGTCCGGGAAGTTATTGAGCAGGGCACTGAAGGCAACCCCGGCGGCGCGGTATTGGCTCATGTCATAATACAGCAGGGCGCTTTTGTACTCCTTCACTTCCAGCTTGGCACGGCAGGAATGGATGATGTCATAGGCCTCCTTGTTGCGGGCTGATCCCGGATGGGTATTGATGAAGGTCTGCATCATGCCGATGGTCCGCACGGTATTGGTCTGGTCCAACTCAGCCTTGGGCGACTGCCGGTAATAGCAATAGGCGCGCATGTAATCCACCTCTTCGGCCTTTGGGCTGTTCGGGAACAATTCCAGGAAGGTCTTGAAGATATTTTCGGCATTCATGAAATCCCTCTGGTGGTAGGCGCAATAGGCATACTTGTAATAAATATCCTCGAACTCCTTCTCCACCTTGTAGTAAGGCATGATGTCTTCATAAACGATCTGTGCCTTGTTGTAGGATTTCTTCACAAAGAACTGTTCCGCCATACGGAGCTTGTACGCGGCATCCGGGTTTTTGAGGATCCGGGCCACACTCTTGCCCTTTGCCGGCTTTTTCCGGCCGGTGAGGTCCTTGCTCTTACCACAGGCGGTGATAAGGGAACCGAGCAATATGATCCAGACGATGTTCCTCATGGGTGTATGGGAAATGACGGGTTGCAAAGTTACTATAAAGAACTGAAAGAGAGAACGATCAATGGACCGCTCAGGACTCTGACAATACACTGATTTATAAGCCTCTATAAAAAGGAGTCGATCGAGGGGGCCGACAAAAAAGCCTCCTGCGGGTGCAGGAGGCTTTCCGATCCGTTAGGAAGGGATCAATTCTTTTTCTTCATCAGGTTCGGATGAGGAGGCTCTACCTTGTTCGGGCCATTCTCATTATCTCCTGCGGCACGCAGATCGACCGTGTTGCAGTCGCCGCCTTCCTGGCCGTAGTTGAAGATGAAGCGATCGGCCATGATGCCCTCATTATCGACCATGTGGTTGATTACGGCATTGACATGGTCCCAGCTCAGTTGCTGCTCCTTCTTGTTGGAAGAGCAATAACCGACGACCACTACCTTACAGCCCGGATTGTTCCGGACCTTGGCTGCCACAGTGGCTAGTACGGCCTTGGCATCATCGCTCAGTTTATTGGAATTTGCCTTGAACGAGATGCTGGGCAGTGCGCCGAGTTTCTCAGCGCAGGTCTTTTCGATGATGACCGGTCCGGAGCCTTTGCAATCATCCGGGCAGGGGCACTTACCGATACCGTCGGCATCTACCGGCTGGCAGTAGGTGGGGGTAATGAGTTCCTTATCCTTGCAATCCGGCACACCGTCGCCATCGGTATCGAGGCTAACACCGTGAGAGTCCACCGGGCAACCGGAGGGGGTCTGTTCGCGGTCGAACTGGTCGGTGATGCCATCGCTGTCGCTGTCAGGAAGTACGGGCTTGGGCAGGCGCATCAGGCGGGGGTTGCGTATCTCGCTGTAGGCATAATCCAGCGGATTGAGCCACCAGAGCGGCTCGACGGATTTAGCTCCAAGATTGAAGTTAAGTCCGATCGATGCAAAGTTGTATGAATCGAAATCGCGCGTGAGCACGGGGTCGCCATAGGCCTGTTCCTGCCACCGCTGACCGTCCAGCAGGTCATCCTTAATGAAAGTATGGCGGTCTTCGATCGCCAAATTAATACGGTTACTGAGTTTGAAAGCTACACCAATCCCAATAGTTCCGGAGGGCTTGAAGGTATCGCCGAACAGCTTCGGACGACGCGCCCCCTGATTTTCCGCAGGGGATTCGTACGTGCCATCGAGCATGTCTTTCAGCGCCTTGTACGTGTCCTTGCGGCGAGCATACTGACTGTTGACGGTGATGTTGCCAAACGGATATTTCGTCGTACCGTCACGCAGCGCGTCGATGCGAGTGTCATAGATAGTGGCCCCGATACCTCCAAAACCGTAGAGGTTGAAACCGGTCTTGGACTTGTGGAAACGAACGTTATTGAGTGTCACGACACCTTCCAGGGAGAGGTCGTGCGCCCGCGTTTTGTAATTATAGTAAACGACTTCCAAAGGCGTTGCAGCCGGTGCCCCGTAATAATGGTTCAGCGAAGAGACCGTCCGGTCTCCGAGAACAGTCGGGATCCGATAGGGAGCGGAGTACGAGGTGGCCGCGGACCCGTTGCGGGCCCAGGCTACATTTCGGCTGAAGTTCGCGGCCGGATTGAAGGTACGACCCTTGGCCGTTCCGTACATGTATTCCATCCGCAGCGAAAAGATATATCCGAAAGCCTTGCGGACATGCAGACCCAGACTGGGCAGGGCGAGCTGCGAGGGAATATCCCCACTGACGTTCATGAGACCCGCCTTGATGCCGATCTCCCACATGTTGCGGGGCTTGGCCGGGAAATTGTAGGTCCCGTTCAGGAATTCAGTGTGCTGAGACATGCGTCTCCCGGGTACGACCGACGAATCCTTCAGATCGTAGCTGCTACCCACACGCTGGGAAGATGCGACAGACACCAACAGGCAGAGCAGGCCGGTTAGTGCGAATAATTTTTTGATTGCCATAACAAAGGATTATGATTTAAAATATGGCACCCCATATTTATAGCAAAATTACCGGAATTGTCACCAATTAGCAAAATTTTAGGAAAAAAAACAGCCTTTTCCGCATTATTTCTCAATCAGTTACCCTGATTTTAGTGCCCGTTGATGCGGTCCGCCAAGGTTTGGACAGATGGGTGTAAATTGCTCCCTTTTCACCATGGATCTACCCGCAGGACACATCCGAAACGAGCTGGCGGCCTTTGAAACACATTTCAGGAAGGCCGTGAGCAGCCAGTCTGCCACGCTGGACAGGATCATGCGGTACATCGTAAAACGCAAGGGGAAGCAACTCCGCCCCATGTTCGTACTTCTTTCAGCCAAGCTGTTCGGACCGGTGAACGATGCCTCGTACCGGGCTGCCTCCTTGGTAGAATTGTTACATACCGCCACCCTCGTACACGATGATGTCGTGGACGATTCGATGGAACGCCGGGGATTCTTTTCCGTATACGCCCTCTGGAAGGCCAAAGCCACCGTGCTGATCGGTGATTACCTGCTGGCGAAAGGCTTACTGGTATCTCTGGAGAACAAGGACCACCAGGTCCTGCATATCTTGTCGGATGCCGTGCGAAAGATGAGCGAGGGCGAACTGCTGCAGATGGAAAAATCAAGAAGCCTGAACATGAGCGAGGCGATCTATTTCGAGATCATTCGCAACAAGACCGCTTCCCTGCTGGCCTCGGCCTGTGCCGCCGGGGCCTGGAGTTCCAGCGAAAATGAGTCCGCTACCGAAAAGATCCGTCAGTTCGGGGAAAAAACCGGCATGGCCTTTCAGATCAAGGACGATCTTTTCGACTATTCCCGGGAACGGATCGGCAAGCCTACCGGGAACGATATCAAGGAGAAAAAACTGACATTACCACTGATCCACACATTGAACCATTGCGCGCGAGAGACCCGTCGCAAGATCATATACATCATAAAAAATCAGAACCGCGACCATAAAAAGGTGAATTGGGTGATCGAACAGGTGCAGGTGAGCGGCGGTATCCGCTACGCACAGGAACGTATGGAGGCCTTCAAGCAGGAGGCGCTGGACCTGCTCCACTCATTTCCCGAAAATGATGCCCGCCGAGGGTTGGAGGACCTGGTCCGATACGTGACCGAACGTAATTATTGATCCCGTTGGAAAAAAGATGGCATATCCCGGCCGCAGATCCTGTCAAGGTCGCGGCCCTGCAACAGGCCCTCCGCATCCCCGAGCCGCTCTGCAGCATCCTGGTGCAGCGGGGCATAGAGACCTATGAACAGGCCCGCCACTATTTCCGGCCGTCCCTCGCCGACCTGCACAGCCCCTGGCTGATGAAAGACATGGAAACCGCCACCTCCCGGATCCTGCAGGCCCTTTCAGGCAACGAAAAGATCCTCGTCTATGGAGATTACGACGTAGATGGGACCACTGCCGTGTCTTGCCTGTATCGGTTCCTGGCCGATCGGCACGAAGCACTGGACTTCTACATTCCACACCGGTACCGGGAAGGCTATGGTGTCAGCCGGACAGGCATCGACCATGCCGTGGCCAACGGATTCACCCTGATCATCTCGCTGGATTGCGGGATCAAATCCGTGGACCTGATTCAATACGCAGCGGAGAAAGGTATCGACTTCATCATCTGCGACCACCACCTACCGGATGCGGTCTTGCCAAAGGCTGTGGCCATCCTCAATCCCAAACAGCCGGACTGCACCTATCCTTATAAGGAACTTTGTGGTTGCGGTGTCGGCTTCAAACT
This sequence comes from Bacteroidota bacterium, assembly GCA_046052505.1. Classification (GTDB taxonomy): domain Bacteria; phylum Bacteroidota; class Bacteroidia; order Chitinophagales; family Chitinophagaceae; genus JJ008. The sequence goes on from JBJOMF010000215.1 coordinate 4,349, forward strand.
GATCTGTGCCCTGTCAGAACGCCTCGGACTACCCCCCGAAACGCCCTTTCGGTACCTGGATCTGGTGGCAACGGCCATCGCCGCTGACATCGTACCCATGACCGGAGAGAACCGGATCCTGGCCTTTCACGGTCTCGAACGCGCCAACACAGAACCCAACCCCGGGATCCGTACGCTATCCGAACTCAGCGGACTGCAAAAAAAACTGACGATATCCGGACTGGTATTCCTAATCGCACCCCGGGTGAATGCCGCCGGAAGGATGGACGATGCCAGCAAAGCCGTGCGTATGTTCATCGCCGCCACTGATGCGGAAGCCATGAGCTATGCGAAGCAACTGCACAGTGATAACTCGGAACGCAAACAAGCCGATTCGGCCATCACCCGGGAAGCAGTGGAACTGGTTCGGCAACAGCCCGACTGTGCAAGCCGACGCTCCACGGTCGTATACCAACCTCATTGGCACAAGGGCGTCGTAGGAATCGTTGCTTCAAGGCTCATTGAACAGTATTATCGTCCCACCATCGTTCTTACCCGATCCGGGGACGTGGTGGCTGGAAGCGCCCGAAGCGTTCCGGGTTTCAACCTCTACGAGGCCATCCATGCCTGCCGTGAATACCTGCTGGGATACGGCGGCCATTTCGCTGCCGCAGGCCTCAGCATGGATCCCGACCAAGTGGAGCCCTTCCGGGAGGCATTCGAGGCGGAAGTGGCCCGCACCATCGATCCCTCGATGTTAACCCCGGAGATCCGGATCGATGCAGAACTCCGCCTCGATGAGATCCAACCTGCTTTCTATCGCATCCTGGGGCAAATGGAGCCGTTCGGACCTGAAAATCAACTGCCACAGTTCGTGGTGCGGGGCGTTCGAGACACCGGCCGGTCACAGGTCGTCAAGGAACAACACCTACGCGTTTCCATACGGCAGGGAAAGTCAGTCATCACTGGGATCGGATTCGGTCTGGCGGAAAAATATCCGCTGCTGAAAGATGGAAAGCCGGTAGATATCGTCTTCCACCTGGAAGAGAATCACTGGAACGGGAACACCACACTGGAGATGCGAGTTGCCGATCTTCGCCCCGGGACGGTGGAATGACCTCTGTCATTTTCCGGTACATTTGTGGAATGACCCGGAAAATCCTCCTCCTGCTCCACATAACCGTATTGCTGCGGCTGACCCCTTCGCACGGACAAAGTAGCGCTGGCACATTGGACATCGTAAGCTGGAACATCGAATTCTTCGGTGCAGCCTATAACAGCGGCCCACCCGACAAAGACCTCCAGGAGGCTAACGTCAAAAGCATTCTGAGCTGGCTGAATGCGGATCTGTACGGCCTGATCGAAGTGGTCGATACGATGCGGCTGCGCCGGGTGGTCGATTTCCTCGGCAACCAGGAATACGGATTCGTGGTAGCCCCTTATTGCAGCGGCAACACCTCCGGAACGGGCAACGGATGGCTAAGTGGACAAAAACAAGCCTACATCTACCGGAAATCGATCTTCACGAACGTAACCACCCGCGGGATGCAACGAAATAGCACCACCGCCTATACAAATTGGGCCAGCGGTCGGTTCCCCTACCTGTTCTCCGCCACCGCCACGATCAACGGCATATCCCGGAATATGAACTTCATGCTGCTACATGGAAAAGCCGGAAACACGGAAGCAGACTACCTGAAGCGGGCCGGGGCCGCCATAGAGTTGAAAGATACCCTGGATGCCTTTTTCCCAAGTACACTGAACCTCATCATTGGCGACTTCAACGATGCCCTGCACACCAGCATTTACACCGGAGCCAGCGTTAGTTCCTACTACTCCATCGTTTCAGACAGTACGGATGCAGACCATTACAGATCGATCACCCTTCCCTTGGGTGTGGCCGGACAAAGCAGCATGATCAATTTTCCCAACGTGATTGACAATCATGTAATATCCAATGAGGTTTACCCCTATTACATACGCAATTCCGCGCGGGTGCGGACCGACGTGGTCAGCATCGTGCCGGATTATGTATCCGCACACAATACCTCGGACCATTACCCGGTCTTTTCCCAATATAATCTGGCCGGTGTGGTCACCGGCATCCAACCGGTATCCCCGCAGCAAATGGGCATACGGATATCACCCAACCCCTTTAGCGACCACATCATGCTGACGGCCTACCGGCCTCAACATCGGCTGCAGGTACGGCTCTATAGTACCGACGGAAAGTTGCTAGTCGAAACCACCCGTTCGTTCCTGCAACAGGGAAGCCTGCTGGACATACCGGTAAAGCCCCTTGCGACCGGAATGTACCTGCTTGAGATCAGCACTCCAAAGGAACGAACAGCCATCAAGCTGATCCACCAACAGCCCTAAAAATTACCGGGGAACCCTGTGGGCTCCCCGGTAATATGTTTCAGGACGATCCGATCAGTTCCAGCTGAGTGATATATTGTCCAGCGCTGTGGAAGCCCGGTTACCGGTTCCGGTAGTGGCGTTCAGTGCAACGATCCGGATCCACACTTTCTGCGTTTGGTTATTCAACGCTGCACCAAAGTTGACGGTTACGGATGTATTGGTGAATGCGGAATTCCCAGTAGTGAGTGTTGCCGGCGTAGATGTAACGGCTGTAAAGGAGGAAGGCGTATCTCCGAATCCGTAATCCACCGCCCAGGTGGTAACACGGGGAGAGCTGTTATCCAATGACTGCAGCAGGAAACTGAGCTGGAAGGAGCTCTTCCCGATTGTGTTATCCAACTGCATCACATAAGCGCTTCCCGGATCGTAGCCCGTGCTGCTTGTCTGCCGGATCCCCAAGGCACGGTCCGTCGATGCATTTTGTGCCGTTGCATCGGAAGTAGCCGTGAGACCCGTCGCCGAGGCAAAATTCTTCACACCGGCACTGAACTGGTTCCAGAGTGTACCGGTGCCTAGGCCGGGAGGATTGCTGTAAATAGGCATATCGCCGGTTCCCAGGGAAGTTGCCGTAGCACCTATCTTGACACTGAACCCTTGCGGAATACCCGTGGCAATGCCATTGAAATTTTGCGTGTACGGAGAGATGGTCAGGGGAATACCTCCTCCCCCACCACCGCTGGCAGCGACTACATCATTGACCGTTCCGCCGGGGTTGCGAAGATGCAATTCGTACGATGTGCCGAACTGGGACACATAGCCCGTAACCGAGGTAGCGAGCGCAGGATATGTCTGCCCCGCAAAACTCGCAGCCGATGCCGTACGTACCGTGTATGTTGCGCCGTCATTCAAGACGACATTGCCGCTGTAAGTACCGGCACTGCCGCCACTGAGTGCAACGGCGCCGGTCTTGACCAGTGTGGACTCCCAGGCCTCTGAATTGGCTGTCAGCTGTGCCAGGGTCACATTTCGGGGCGTGATGGTCTTTCCCGTGGAAATGCGGGTCGCATAGCTGATAGGCACCTGATTCACCTGCAAGAGGCTGTTGAATTCAGAAAGCTCCTGCTGCGAAACATTCACATCGATCGAATCCCCGAGATTGAACGTGTGCGGCGCATCGAAACGCACGACGATACCCGCCAGGCCGGTTCCCTGTTGCAAGTAAAGGTTCTGACCGTTCTCGTTATTGGTCGTACGGTCACTGATGACCACGCCGGTGATGCGGCGACCATCGGGTGCCGCCGTGGTGGTACCCGTATGAAGTGCCCGCAGCTCGGAAATATTGATCACTGTC
>JBJOMF010000216.1:0-4940 GCA_046052505.1 Bacteroidota bacterium
TGCCGAACATCTTCACTGAATTCGGAAGTTACACAGTCGGGGAGAGTATGGCCCATATCTACAGTGTGATCGCAGAAAAGGTTCAGAATGATCGGGAGACCTGGTACATGATCGACTCCTCTTTCATTACCACCCTCCCCGATACCTGGGGCATCGGGGAGAAATTTCTGATGCTGCCGGTGAATAAATGGGACCAGGACCACCAACGGGTCGTTCTGGGTGGCATTACCTGCGACAGCCATGATTACTACGATTCGGAGGAGCATATCAATGAGGTGTTCCTGCCGCGACTGAGCGGGGAGAAAGAGCCGCTCTACGTCGGATTCTTCCATACCGGTGCCTATCAGGACCAGATCAGCGGTTATGGCGGGATCAAACACTGTCTGATCCCGTCTCCCAAGCATGTAATCGTTGGGCACGACAAGAACGGTAAACTGGTCGATTGGCTGTATGCCAAGCAGCAGTCCGCTCAGAGTATGCTCAAGATCCTGGGCTATAAATAGGTTCCCCGCATCCCATTGATACGATTCCGGTAAGGGAGCTGCACTATCGGGTCATCGGGACGCTTCCCGGTACCGTTTCCATTCGTCATATTCCCAGCGGGTATATCGAAGGCCGGGCAGGTGGGAGGCATCGATGAAAAACCGGTTGTCATAGCCCTTCCAATACAGGTGTCCCGACGCGCTGCGGTGGTAGAAGCGGCCCGCTGCATTTTGTTTCATGATGAAACCCGGGTTCGGGCGGAGGACCAGGACCACCGGCGTATAAGAAGCAGGATGCGGTGCGTTGGGGGTAACCGTTCTTCGTTCCTTGTTCGGGTTGACTCGTTCTTTATTGGCCCATACCCGGCTTGGCCGGCAACTCTGCAGCAGCAGTACACTGCTGAGCATCAGGAACGGTACGATCATCGGTATTCGGTTCATATATTCGGGTTTAATGAAAAATCCAGGGCTCGGTCTCAATCCCGGCTGCGCTTCATCCGTACGCCGCGACCCGGTTCCGTTCGTGAAGGAGTCTGCAGGGCTACGGACGAACGCGTTAGACTGTCGTGCGTTTTTGGCGGTCCGGCCGGTAAGGACGCCGGAACGATTGCGGTGAGCTCATCGAGTCGGCTGGCCGTTCGTGAACTGTCCCGCCCCATGATGATGTCGGTACTGACCCAATTGGATGTACTGGAGTCGGTGCCGCTGTGTAGGAATTGCGGCGTGGCCCCGGCCGGTTGCATCGTCCGCTCACGGGTAGCGAACAGTCGATTGCCGTACTGGCGGGTGATCTCACAGCTGGCGGCCATGGCAAGCACCAGCAGCAGCACCAGCGCCTGAACCGTCTTGATGGATGTCATGGGAATCCGGTTTACATTTACGATCGATAGGGGTTGATTCAATTCCTTTGCCGGAAAATCATAAAATCAATTCGATGCGGTATTTTTTGATGCTCTTAACAATTGTAGTTTGCCGTAATCCGGCGGCCCATGCTCAACCTGCGGCGGATTCGGTCCGTTCGGTCATTGCGCGAATGTTCGATGCCATGAAACGCTCCGACTCGTCCGCCCTGCGATCCTGCTTTGTCGACACACCACTACTGCAAACCGTCGGTCGGGATGTACAGGGCACGACCGTCATCCGGAACGAAACGCTGGATGGATTCCTGGTGCAGGTCGCCCAGCAACGGCCAGGGGCACTCGATGAAAGGGTTTTATTCGAGACCGTACGCGTGGACGGGCTCCTCGCCATGGCATGGACACCTTATCGATTCTATTATAAAGGCGGATTCAGTCATTGCGGTGTCAATTCGTTCCAGCTGGTACATACGGCAGGGGCATGGAGGATCCAGTATCTGATCGATACCCGGCGACGTCAGGATTGTGAACCGGAGCCGCCCCCCGGGAACTAAAAAACCCCCCGTTGAAACGGGGGGTTTAAACCAAAACCAACTGCTTATGAGAAAAAAGGTATCGCGTTGCGTATCTTATCGGATTTCGATCGTCGTTGCCTGGGATTTGACTTCGGCTCGAAGCGGAAGGTTTAATGCCAGTACTCCATTGACGTAAGAGGCTTCCGTGCAGGTTGCATCGATGCGGTCGTCGATCGTGAAACTTTTCTTAAAGGAACGGAACCTGTACTCCGTCCGTACCCGATCGTCGTTCTCGTGCGTCTTGTTACTGTGCTCGCCTGTAACGGTGAGAAGTCCGTTCTCGGCGGTCACCCGGATATCCGATTTGTCAAAGCCCGGAACGATCAACTCGATCTGGTATCCGGTCGCTGTCTTATAGACGTTTGTCGGTACCTGATCCTTTGTTAGCGGTTCGTTAATCCCGCTGGCATGTACCCGGGGCCAGCCATTAAAGAAATCTTCTACAAGGTCCGAAAGGCGTTTTTCGCTTGAGGAACGTAGAGCATGGTGTGTTCTCATGGATTTTTATTGTTAGGTTATTTTGAATGACAAGCCATCATCAAATGCCGTTCCCGGGCTAGTTCGGCTGACGGATCTGACCGGATCGGCATTCCGTTCCGGCCATTTTTTCCGAATGCCGGAATTTTTTATGACAGTATTTCCTATCGTTCGGATCGCTGAACAAATCCATTACTTTTGCGTTTCTAATTCAAAGCACATATGTATCCTGCAGAGATCGTGATCCCCATGAAAGAGGAACTGACCGAGAACGGGTTCTCCGAGTTGCTGACGGCTTCGGCCGTGGACGCTCAATTGGCAAAGGAAGGCACGACCCTCGTTATGATCAATTCGGTATGTGGCTGCTCGGCCGGCACCGCCCGTCCGGGCGTTTTAATGGCCGTTGCCAATACGTCCAAGCGACCCGATTTCCTGGCCACCAGTTTTGCGGGTTTTGATATTGAGGCCGTGAAGGCGCTTCGTTCCCATATGATGCCCTATCCGCCCTCTTCTCCTTCCATCGCACTGTTCAAAAACGGTCAGTTGGTGCATTTTATTGAACGGCACCAGATCGAGGGTCGATCCGCCCAGATGATCGCACAGAACCTGGTTGGCGCCTTCGAACAGCATTGCAACTGATCGTCCTGCAGGTACACGGCTACGCATACCGGGTGGAGTGAAATCCCGGAACGTTGCCGACCGGGTCTCCGTGCTTGTGTCCATTGCCCTGCATTTCTTCCGTATATTCGCCGGTAATCTACCGGTATGTATCCCAACCTGTATTACGCCTTTCGAGACCTGTTCGGTATAGAGGTCCCGTTCCTTCGTTTTGTCAACTCCTTCGGGTTCTTCGTAGCCATTGCCTTTATCGTTGCGGCGGTGATCCTGGCAGCCGAGCTTCGGCGTAAGAGCAAACAAGGCTTGTTGCAGCCCACGGAAATGCAGGTCATGGTCGGGCAACCGGCCACCCCCGGTGAGCTGGCTCTGAACTTTCTGCTAGGATTCCTGCTGGGTTTCAAGATCCTGGCACTCTTCATTCTGGGTCCGGCTGCATCGGAAGATCCGCAGGCCTTTATCTTTTCCACCATGGGTAGTTGGTGGGCAGGTATCGCCACGGGATTGCTTTTTGCCGGATTGAAATATTATGAGAAGGACAAGCGGAAGCTGGCCAAGCCGGAGCGCAGAACTGTACGCATCTGGCCCCAGGATCGGGTCGGAGAGATCACTATCATAGCCCTGGTATTCGGTTTGCTGGGAGCCAAGCTGTTCGATATTTTTGAAAACTGGGCCGATTTCCTCAACCATCCCAAGGATTACCTGTTTTCACCGGCCGGATTGACCATGTACGGGGGATTGATCTGTGCTGCGTTGGCCGTATGGGTCTATGCCCGGAAATACAAGATCCCTTTCTGGCACCTGAATGATGCGGCGGCACCAACCCTGATGCTGGCCTATGGCATCGGGCGTATCGGCTGCCAGGTGGCTGGTGATGGTGACTGGGGTATTCGAAGCGATCTTTCGGCCAAACCGGGGTTCCTCCCGGATTGGATGTGGTCCTTCACATATCCTCATAATGTAAATGAAGCGGGGGTACCGATCCCGGGCTGTGAAGACCTGAAATATTGCAATCAGCTGGAGTTTGGGGTTTATCCGACACCCCTTTATGAAGCCATCGCCTGCATCGCACTGTTTTTCGTAATATGGGTTCTCCGGAAGCGGTTGAAAACCCCGGGAACGGTATTTGCTTTGTATTTGATCCTGAACGGGTTCGAGCGTTTTTGGGTCGAAAAGATCCGGGTCAATAACCGTCTCGACATCCTGGGGTTCCAGCCCACGCAGGCAGAGGTCATTTCCACCCTGCTTTTCCTGACCGGCATCGGGATCTGGATCGTCCGGAAACGTACCTCCGGGTCCGCAGCTACTCCGGTCACCTGACTTTTTCACCCCTGTTGGTAATTTATTCGCCGGAAAGCTATGAGATACGGCGTTCGTGAGGTACCTTTGCAGACAGGTCCGGTGCGGCATTCCCTTTGTCCCGGATTAACGTTCCCTTAGCATCCGATCTCCCCGAAAAACCGTCACTAACCGTTGTAAATTAATCTACTCAGACAACTCATCCCATGCGGCAGCTAAAGATAGCAACCCAGATCACCAACAGGGACTCACAGGCGGTCGAAAAATACCTGCAGGAGATCTCAAAGATACCCATGATCACGCCGGAAGAGGAGACCACGCTGGCCCAACGGATCAAGATGTTCAACCGGAATCCCGTGGATTCCCAGCGTGCGTTGGACAAACTCGTTCAGGCCAACCTCCGCTTTGTGGTATCCGTGGCCAAACAATACCAGCATCAGGGCCTTTCGCTGAGCGACCTGATCAATGAGGGCAACCTCGGACTGATCAAAGCCGCCCAGCGATTCGATGAGACCAAGGGCTTCAAGTTCATTTCCTATGCCGTATGGTGGATCCGTCAGTCCATCCTGCAGGCGCTTGCCGAGCAGGGCCGACTGGTACGCCTGCCGCAGAATAAGATCGGAACCTACAACAAG
>JBJOMF010000217.1:0-5026 GCA_046052505.1 Bacteroidota bacterium
CGGATGCGCAGCAGCTGGATCACGAAGTCGCCCTCGGCGCCCTTTTTCCCAAGACCGGTACCCAGCAAGGCTTTACCGCTGAGGGCTACGGTTTGGATCGTCTCGAAATCATCCTCGGCATGGGCCCACGCCAGCCCATAGGCCACTTCTGCATCGGTAGGGGCAAATAGATGCGGAACCCCAAAGCTGTCGCGTGCGATACGGATCCGGCCGGGATCATATTGTGCGGCGGAATGCAGGCTGATGAGCAGGGAAAAAAGCAGAATACGGTTCATGAGGAAGCGGTGTTGCTGAAGAATCGGGGTGATAAAGGTAGTTTTCATATGTGATTCCACGCATTGGTCCTTCCCACTCCGTATGAACAGATGTGATGAGGCCGTTCCGATCCCGTACAGGCATACGGATGTTTGCCTATTTTTAGGGAACAATTCGCATCCATGGCCATCCGCATTTTCATCACCGGGGGAACCTTCGACAAGGAATACAACGAACTCACCGGTCAACTGTACTTCAAGGATACCCATCTCAAGGATCTGCTGGACATGGGCCGGAACCAGGCCCCCATAGAGATCCGTACCCTCATGCTGGTCGACAGCCTGGAAATGACGAACGACGACCGGGAGCTGATCGCCCACCAGTGCCAGCATTGCGACGAGGACCGGATCGTGATCACACATGGAACCGATACGATGAGCGAAACGGCCGCCTACCTGGCCGCACGGGTGAGCAACAAGACCGTCGTACTCACGGGGGCAATGATCCCCATCAAATTCGGCAGTTCGGACGGACTGTTCAACCTGGGCAGTGCCCTGGCCTTTGCACAATCGCTCACGCCGGGTGTGTACGTAGCAATGAACGGACGGTATTTTAGATGGGACAATGTGCGGAAGAACCGGCAGACCGGCATCTTTGAGGAGATCGGCTGATCAAACCAGTATGACGGGCTCACCGGCAGATAGCCAGGTAATGTAGCGGTCTCCGTAAAATAGATCCAGCTGCTTGCGCCGGATCTTGAGCGTGGGTGTATAGAATCCGTTGGCAATGCCCCACTCCTCTGCCACCACCACCAATCGTGCGAGCCGTTCGTGCGACTCCAGTTTTTCATTCACACGTGTCAGTAGTGTTTCGAGGGAATTCCGCAATGCGGGATCTTCTCTGCGCACGATCCCCTCTCGCAATACGCAGAGTGCAAGGGGATGCGAGCATCCGGACCCCACGACACAGGCCTGCGCAACATGCGGTGATTCCATCAGTAGCTTTTCGATCGGGCCCGGTGCGATATACTTCCCCTTACTGGTCTTGAACTGGTCCTTGATACGGCCGGTGATCCGCAGGTATCCCTCCGCATCCATCTGCCCCTCGTCGCCGGTACGAAGGAACCCCTCCTCAAAACTTTGGGCCGTCAGGTCCGGCTCCTTGTAATAGCCTAGCATCGACGACTCACTGCGGATGAGTATCTCCCCGTCCGACCCCAGACGGATAGCCACACCGGGAAATGTCTGACCTACGGTCCCGAACCGGATACGGTCCCTGCGATTGATGGTACTGAGCGCCATATTCTCGGTCATGCCGTAACCTTCCTGGATATGGATACCAAGGCGGGCGAACCATTGTAACAAGGATAGATGAATGGGTGCAGCTCCAGTAAGCACGTATTTGGCCCGGGACAGTCCGAGCTTCTTCCGAAGCAATTTGCGCAGGAGGTAGGAAACACCCGGGATGTAAAGGAGCCGGTCAAGTACCGGTTGAGGAAGTTTCTTGAGGATCTCATCCCGAAATTTCTCCCAGATACGGGGAACAGCGAGAAATACGGTCGGCTGAGCCCGCTGCAGGTCGCTGGGAAAACTTTCCATCGATCCCGGGAAATAAATGGTACCTCCGGAAAAAACCCCGGCATACTCGATCACCATCCGTTCGGCAACATGGCAGAGGGGCAGGTAAGAAAAAAAGACCTCCCGGTGCAGATCATTATTCAATGCCTCATAGACGGTCATCATGCTGAAGCTGTGGGCGTGGTGGGTGTGCATGACCCCCTTGGGTTCGCCGGTGGTTCCGGAAGTGTACAGGATGCAATTGACCGTTTGCGGATCGGGCAGTACATCTTCCGCAACGGGCGGTGTCGCATGTATCAATTCATCCCAATCCAGACAACCGGATTGGGGATGGAAGGAAAAGCAGATCCGGGTGATGGCGCGGGGTATCTCACGCTGCAAAGCATCGTACCCGTCGAGTTTGCCGATGAAAATCACCCGGGATTCACTGTGGTCCAGTATCGTTCGCAGGGTGTTGGGCAGCACGTTGGGATAAAGCGGAACGGAGACGTGGCCCGCCATCATGATGGCCAGGTCCGCGAGGATCCAGTGTGCAGAGTTTTTCCCGAGGATGGCCACCTTCGATTGGGGCGGCAGGTTCATACTGCGAAGGACCTGTGCCATGCGGCGCACCTGCTGGTCAGCTGCTCCCCAGGTGAACGAGCGGGCCAAGCCCTGAACAGGTTCTGAGAGAAAACAGGCTTCCGGATGGGAACGGACTCCATCATAGAATTTTTCCAATATCGTCGGAAGGCGTTTCATCGTATCAGGCAGGTTGTTCGAACAGATGACCCAGTCCTTTTTCGGGATGCCGGCCCTGTATGGGACGGAAGAACGCGAGTATATGGCGAAAGTCGGCCGCTGGATCGGCTGTCGTGTGGAAGGGCGCTGAAACCACGAGTGTGCGTTTTTTAAAATCGAGTCCGGCCATGATGATAGGTATGCCCGCTTTTTTGGCGATCTGGTAGAAGCCCGAGCGCAGGCGATCGACCCGCTCGCGGGTGCCTTCGGGAGCAATGGCGATCATCAGTTCGTCGTGCTGATCGAGGATCGCCACGACCTGGTCCACCACGTTCGTGGCACTGGACCGGTCCACCGGAATGCCACCCATAGTCCGCAAGAACCAGCCCACAGGACCCTTGAACAATTCCTTTTTCCCCAGGAAACGGGAGGGATGAAGCCGAATCACGCTGCGGTAGGCGATGCCGACGAAGAGATCGATCCAGCTGGTATGCGGAGCGATGATGACCACGCACTTACGAACCCCTTCCGGGAAACGCACCCGCGTATCCCAACCGAACAATTTCAACAATAACTTCCAGAACCATCGTGCCACGCGCGGGTATTTCAGCCAATTTAGTCAAAAAAGCAGGGAAACGGGTCCTGCACCTCACTGGAGCTCAACGATCGGCCGGTGTTTCCAGCAGTTTGAAGAACTGGTCGAGTTGTGGCAGGATCAGGATCCGGGTGCGGCGGTTCGCGGCGCGTCCCTCCCGGGTGGCATTGTCCTGTAAGGGCAGGTACTCGCTGCGCCCTGCCGCCGCCATTTTGGACGGGTCGAGACCGTACTGCTTTTGCAGAAGGCGAACGATGGATGTGGCGCGTTTCACGCTGAGGTCCCAGTTGTCGAGAAGAACCCCTCCGGTATACGGTACATTGTCGGTATGCCCTTCAACCATGAACTCGATATCGGGTTGATTCTTGAGTACCAGCGCCACTTTCCCCAGTACGGTACGGGCCTGTTCGGTCACATCGAAGCTCCCGCTCTTGAACAGCAGCTTATCGGAGATATCGACGTACACGACCCCCTTGTCCACTTTGATATTGATATCCTCATCATTCAGGTTGCCGATGGCACCCTTCAGGTTCATCACCAGCGCCATATTGAGGGAGTCCTTGCGTGACATCTGTTGCTGTAGTGTCTGTATGTATGCATCCTTGGCCCCGATATTTTCCATGGACTTCTTGATACTCTCCGCCTGTGCAGCGGTGATCACAGAAAGATCTTCCAATTGCTTCAGGGCCGCATTGTTGTTCGCTTTAAGGTAATCGACCTGTGTGTTCATATCCTTGAGCCTTGACTCCAGCAGGGCCTTTTCGCGTTCCAGGTCAGCTTTCTGTCTGGCGAGGGTCGCTTTTTCCGTGGCACAAACATCGAGGTCGCCCTGGAGCATCTTATTCCGGTCGGCCAGTCGGGCATTCTCTGCTTCGGACTCTTTGAACTTTCGGCTGCTGACGCAGGAGGCTGATAACAGGCCGGCAACGATGACCGGCAGTAGAAATGAGTGGATTCGCATGGGATCGTTTTGGTAAAAATACGGATTCTCCCTTGTCAGGTAAAGTACCACGATCATCCGCTACGAACCAGAAAAGTATCGGGCAATTGGCAGCGAAACAGTACCTTGTACGGATGCTGGTGCGTTCGAACAGACAGGCTGCCGTGGGTTTCATTTTCATCACGATGCTGGTGGATGTAATGGGTCTGGGGTTGATCATCCCCGTGATGCCCCGTCTGATCGCAGCGCTGAAACAGTTGCCGGTAAATCAGGCCAGTGCCTGGGGCGCCCTCCTGATCTCCTCGTATGCCGTCATGCAGTTCCTGTTCGCTCCGGTGATCGGAAACCTGAGCGATCGCTACGGACGGCGGCCGGTACTCCTGGCGTCCATGTTCGGATTCGGGATCGATTATATCATCCTGGCGCTGGCGCCCAGTTTTGGATGGTTATTCGCCGGCCGGCTCATTGCCGGAATCACCGGCGCGAGTTTTACCACCGGTGCGGCCTATATCGCCGATGTAAGCACCCCGGACACCCGAGCGCGCAACTTCGGGATGATCGGTGCCGCCTTTGGTTTGGGGTTCATCATCGGGCCCGCATTGGGCGGGCTGTTGTCGGGCCTCGGCCTCCGGGCTCCTTTTTATGCAGCCGCGATCCTCTGCCTGTTGAATGCACTCTATGGGTATTTCATACTCCCTGAATCGCTGCCGCGTGAACGCCGCCGTTCCTTTGAATGGAGACGGGCCAATCCGTTCGGGTCGCTGCAATTCCTGCGAACCACCCGTGGTATCGGAGCACTCGCCATCTGTTATTTTCTGATCTATCTCGCCGCACAGGCCGTACAGGGAAACTGGAGTTACTATACTATTTACAAGTTTCATTGGACGGAGACCCTTGTCGGACTTTCACTCGCCGTGGTGGGACTGCTGGTGGCCGGTG
>JBJOMF010000218.1:0-3538 GCA_046052505.1 Bacteroidota bacterium
GATCTGTAGCTCGCCGGGCAGGCGTCGGTGACGGATATGGGTTTGCTGCAGGGCCGGCTCATACCGGTAGGTGATTTCACGCAGCATCCAGGGTTCCATACGATTGCTTCCCGAAGCATCCGTATAGCCGATACTGAGCCGCTTATCAAAAACGAGCACGGTGCAATCCACCGGTCCGGCACCCGGCGCATGAAAAAGACCAAAATAGCTCTTCATCTTTCAAAAGTGCATAAAGATAGTTCGACCGGACAGAAGAATCGGGGCCGATGTGCAACTCTTGGCCCTCCATTTTGTTAATAGACCGGAAAACGAAACCTTTGCCCCCTGCAGGCAACCGATCATGATCCAAGCATACAATTTTCTGGCTTCCTGGCAACTTTTTCCCGAAAAAGGGGCTTACGAATCCGGGGAACGCCCTAAAAGCGGCACCTACCGGATCGAATCGGTCCCGGATTCCAAGGAACTCTCCATCGCCCACAACTGGGTGACCCTCGAGGACCAGGCCTTTGCCGCCTCGTACCGGATCCTGGCCGATGGCGAGATGCAGCCGTTCAACGATCACGCCCTGGCCGATCAGGTACAGGTCAGCTTTCCGGATTCCATACATTTCAACCTTCACTTTTACCGCAAGGGGGAGGTTGTCCTTCACATCGTCCATGAGATCCTGCCCAACGGATACCTGAAAGTGATCCAGCAAGGAATGAAAGCGGAGGGGCAGCCCTTCACCAACACGGAAGTGTACCACAAACAGCTGAGCGTACTCCCGTATGCCGCATCGGTGGCCGGTGCGGTCATACGCCCGACCGAGGAAGGGGTGATCAAGCACAAGGCGCTGACCGCGATGGAGGAGCAGACCAATATGCAACTCCGCCAGATCCGGCAGCAGATCGAGCTGCTGGCCCTGCAGGCACATGAGATCCAGCAACGAAAAGAGCTTTCCATGAAGATCTATCAGGCGAAGCTTTCCTTCAAGCCCAATATTGGCCAGACCTACCATCTGTATGAGAAAGAGGACGGGTCCCACCTGCTCTCACTCGTAGCACCCCGTGAATGGGGCCCCGCCGGGCCATTTAAAAAACATGTCGCAGCGGTTCAACTGCTGGCAGACCATACCTGGAAAGAGCTCTGAGCCCGAACCCCCGGTACCGACCCCTACCTTTGCAATATGACCCGGCTCTCCGTCAATCTCAACAAATTCGCCACACTTCGGAACGCTCGCGGTGGTAACAACCCGGATGTGGTGAAAGCAGCCGTCGACGCACAACGGTTCGGCGCCGACGGCATCACGGTACACCCCCGCCCCGATGAACGCCATATCCGCTATGCGGACGTGCGTGCGATCCGGGAGGTCATCACGACCGAGTTGAATATCGAAGGAAATTGCCGGGAACAACGGTTCGTTGACCTGGTGCTGGAAACGAAACCCCACCAAGTGACCCTGGTACCCGATGCATCCGGGCAGTTGACCAGTGACCACGGATGGGATACCATTGCGAACCACGACTTCCTGCAACGAACCATCTTCCGATTCCGGGAAGCCGGAATCCGGGTATCGATCTTTGTCGACCCCATTCCCGAACTGATCGAAGGGGCCGCCCGAACTGGTACCGATCGTATCGAACTTTACACGGAACGTTATGCAAGGGCCTTCGCCGCAGGAAGAAAAGAGGATGGAATCGCGCCGTTCGTATCGGCAGCGACGATGGCCGGCGCACTCGGTCTGGGACTCAACGCGGGGCATGACCTCGACCTCCGGAACCTTCGCTATTTCAGCGAACGGATATCCGGTCTGCTGGAAGTAAGCATTGGACACGCGCTGATCTGTGATGCCCTGTACCTGGGCTTCGAGAATACGGTCCAACTTTACAAAAGACAGCTTCAACACCCAAGCGACTGAAAGGACCGATGGCTGAAGACCTGCATATCGTAGAAGGGACCAAGCGCGAGCGGTACGAATCCCTGATGCCCCAGATCCGGGGACTGCTGCAGGGCGAAAGCGACCGTATCGCCAATCTGGCCAATGTGGCCGCAGCCCTCAAAGAACAATTCGGTTGGCTGTGGGTCGGTTTCTACATGGTGCATGAAGACGAACTGGTACTGGGCCCGTTCCAGGGACCGGTTGCGTGTACCCGGATCCGGAAAGGTCGCGGGGTCTGCGGCACCAGCTGGGCGGAAGCACGAACCCTCATCGTACCTGACGTGGAACAATTTCCCGGTCATATCGCCTGCAGCAGCCTGTCGCGGTCCGAGATCGTGGTGCCGATCATACGGAACGGCCGTGTCGTGGCCGTACTCGATGCGGACAGCCGGGACCTCCATACCTATGACGAGACCGACCAGGCCTATCTGGAGCAGATCGTTGCTTACATTACCTTTTAACTGAACTTCCGATGAATGAGCTGCGATCCGTCCGATTCACCATCCGGGGCCAGGTGCAAGGCGTGTTTTACCGACAGCATACCTGTGCAAAAGCCGGAGAACTGGGTATTACAGGATGGGTACGGAACATGCGGGATGGTTCGGTACTCATCCTTGCTACGGGTACAGAGGAACAATTGAATAAATTTTCGGACTGGTGCCACAGGGGATCGCCCCGTTCCCAAGTGACCGCAGTAGAGAGGGAGTTGATCCCCCTGTCAGATGAATCGGACTTCAGGGTATTGCCTACCGGTTGATCGGCAATGGCAACCGACCCGGTCGACCGATCAGGGGCTGGTGTGCCGGAGCTGCTCCAGCATGTCGGCAGTCATGGCAGCCAGGTCGTATCGCTCCTTCCAACCCCACTCCTGCCTTGCGACCCGGTCATCAATGCTTTGCGGCCAGCTGTCAGCGATGGCCTGGCGGTAGTCGGGCTTGTACCCGATGCGGAAATCCGGAATGTGCTTCGTAATGGCTGCGGCGATCTCCTGAGGAGAAAAGCTCATGCCCGACAGGTTATAAGAGGTCCGAACCTTGATCGTTTCAGCCGGCGCCTCCATGAGTTCGATGGTGGCGCGGATAGCATCGGGCATGTACATCATGGGCAGGTAGGTATCGGCTTTTAGAAAACATTCATACGCCCTATGTTCCAGCGCCTCATGGAAGATCTCAACGGCATAGTCGGTGGTTCCGCCCCCGGGGGGAGATTTGTAGGAGATCAACCCGGGATAGCGAAGACTTCGCACGTCGACCCCGTATCGTTGATGAAAATAATTACACCAGAATTCCCCGGCATACTTACTGATCCCGTAAACGGTGGTCGGTTCGATGACGGTCTGTTGCGGGCACTGCTGTCGGGGGGAACTCGGTCCGAATACGGCGATCGAGGAAGGCCAGTATACTTTCTGCAGCTTCTCCTCCCGGGCGATATCCAATACATGGAGAAGTCCCTGCATATTCAGGTTCCATGCCAAGGCAGGATTCTTCTCGCCGGTAGCGGAGAGGATCGCTGCCAGGAGGTATACTTGTGTGATTCCCTGACGGATCACCTGGACATGCAGCATCTCCTTAGTCCTCACGTCGAGGCTAACATAGGGACCGGTTCCCCGGAGCAGCGGGT